>NZ_DAOUCJ010000109.1 GCF_034432235.1 Thermoflexus sp.
TCGAGGGGCATGGGTCCCTCCGGGGATCCGCCGCAGCAGCGCCAGCCCGGCCAGGGCCAGGCTCTGGCGCAACAGCCGTCGCCTCCCCCAATCCACGCCCAGCACCGGCCCGCCGTGCCGGGCCACCAGCCAGGCTACCCCCAGGGCCCGCACGGGGCCCAGCACCCGAAGCAGCCGCGCCCCGTGATCGCCTCTTCCGCAAGGAGAAATTCTTCAGGCGTGGAGGTGCTTGCATTCCGCACCTCTTCAACCTCTACCTTTACCTTCCGAAAGTATCGAGCCTTGCCTCGCGACCTTCTCCCCGTGGAGACCACAGGGTCTTATGGCGAGCGCAGCGCCCGGATCTGAGCTTCCAGCTCCTCCCAGCGTAGCGGCTGTCGCTCCTCCGGTGGCCCATCGAAGACCTCCTCTCCCCATCGCCCATCCGGGCGCGCCTTCAGATACGAGGCAGCCGGGAAACCTATAAACATCCACACGGATCGCCTGCCCCCCTCCCACACCAGATCCCTCCGACTCAGAAAGGCTACAATGGAATCCCCCACGTGGAGCTGGTGCTCCGCAGGCACTTTCACCCATTGTTGGTGAGCCGGAGGCGCTTCCAGAGGGCTATTCCCTACGACAACGACTTCGATCGAATCCGGGAGTGGCTCGCGCGCGGCCAGCGTTTGGATCACCCGCAAGGTGACCGTGTGGATGGGCACGGGGACCGGGCGATCCGGGATTTCAGGGGGGAGTGGGGTCCAGGGCTGGCCGCTGTCCGAGTTCCAGCGGGTGGGGGAGATGGCCTGCACCTCGGCCCGCACGATGGCATCCGCCTGCTGAATCCGTTCCCGGCGGGACAGCGCCGCGTATACCGGATGCGCTGAAACGAAGGGGGAAGGGGGAGGGGTGTTGGGAAGACCCGGCTGGCATCCCAGCCCGCTCAACACGCTCAGCACGAGAAGGAACCTTCGATTTTCCCGAATGATACGCGAAAACACAGGAAATCCTCCAAATTCACAAATGTAGTAAGCACTATGGACAATTCCATGGTTAGGGGGATGAGGCATTGTCTTCAACGGTCCTGGCTCCTTTAACGTGTCCGTTACCATGGATACAAATACGAAACTCCATTTCGGTCATCGGTCTCTAAACTTCGAAACCATGGAGTTCCTCGAAAGATTTGACCACACATTGTGGCATCTGTAGCATTTCCGGGGCAGTAAATGGACTGTGTATGAAGCAAGCCCAGGGCGTGACCGAACTCATGGGTGATCACAGACCAAGCATCATATTGGTTGCTTGCAGGAGTTCCCGTCCCTGTATACCAGTTTTCATCTTTATCATATCGAATCCAGAACGATTGGATCGTATTTCCGTATCCGGAGAGGACTGTGATTGCGAGAGCATTTCCTGGCCCATCCCATCCTCCCCACTCGATGTAATTGGGTGATCCGCTATATTTGATGTAGCGCCAGCTAGTGGTGGGGACACTGGTCCAGGCCGATGCGCCACGATCGGTGGGATCCCAGAAGGCCATTGGGAGGTAACCATAGCGATACGTGGCGTAATTCGTGGACCACTTGCAACACACCGAATATGCGGATGCGTTATGGGAAGTGAGCAACATGGTGAGAAGGATCAGAAAGCTAAGAAGGAGGGGTTGCATACGTGGCGGGCTCGCCATCTGAACGCCACAGATCACCGCCTGGGCCACCCGCAACGCCCGCGCCGGGCCCAGAAGCTGCACCAGGCGCCAGCGCATCGCCAGGCCCGTGAAGACCCGGATGTGCTCCCCTTCGATCTCCAGGAGCATCGGCTCCCAGCGCCAATCTGGGCGGGCCTGGTTCAGCAGCGCCTGGACCTCGGGATCCTGCAGGGAGCGCCTCCCTATTTGTTCCGGCTTCGACCTGTCACGGCGAGTCTATCCCATCAGCCCGTAGGTGCATCGCTTCTCCGAGCAGCAAGTCAGCGTTTGCGGAAGAAAACCAGAAAGCGCACAAGGGCAAATGCGATGGCGAAACTGAGGGCACCGGCCAGCACCGGGAGAATCGCCTCCATCCATGTCCTTTGCTCAAAGCCCAACCATATGGCTAGACTTGTGATCAGGAAGGCCGACGCCCCAATCACAGTGGAGAGCAGGATCTGGATCCGGAGATCGGTTTCTCGCTGCCCAGCTCCCATGATTTCCTCCTTTCAAGCAAAGATCCAGACGCAGTCCCGGGATTATGAGGGACGATAGGCTGGTAGACATCTGTCTGCCAGACCATGCCCGGGCTATTGAGAAACAGCAGAGCATCTGAACCGAGCTAGCAGAAACGTCCGCAACCGAAGTAGCATCCTCCTCCACACAGGCCGCCACACATCCCTCCGCAAATCAGGGTGCAGACAACGTTGGGTCCACAAATAATTACGCACGCTAATGCGCATCCCACACCGCATAAACCACCACAAAGTGCATTACAGATCAAGCAATCCCAATCCACCTGATTGATCATGGGTGCTTCAAAGCGTTCGATTTGACCACTTGAGCCAACCCTTAGAGCATATCGCTGTCCATTATTAGGGATAACAATCGCATAGGCCCATACGAGACCGCTTACTTCTTCTCCATATACAAGAACGGCTTCTTGGCCGTCCGTTACATAACGATGGATGGCAACGGTTCGCACCAGCTTGTTACTCTCGCGAATCCACATTACAGAAGGTGATTCATAGGGAGCAAATCCTTGTGCTTTAAGAAACCGACTGATTCGAAGCACGTGTGTATTATTAAAGGCATGGCGAAGCATTTGAGTGTAAGTATGAGCATCTGCAGGTTCAACCGAAATTTCGACGGGAGGTTTAGGGCTTGCAGGCTCATGCTCGACCTTCACTGACTTGGGGCTTCCTAAGATTGAGAGGGTGATCTGCGCGATGAGCGCCCCTCCGGCCCGGCGCAGGAAATCCCGCCTCCCCCAATCCACCCCCAGCACCGGGCCTCCCATCCGAGCCACGGCCTGGGCCACCCGCAACGCCCGCACCGGGCCCAGAACCTGCACCAGGCGCCAGCGCACCGCCAGGCCCGTGAAGACCCGGATGTGCTCCCCTTCGATCTCCAGGAGCATCGGCTCCCAGCGCTAGCCGGGGCGGGCGCGGTCCAGCAGGGCCTGCACCTCGGGGTCCCGCAAACTTCGCACCCCCAGCCGCCCGCCGCTGAGCGTTTCCACTCTTCCAAGCGGGGGAAGGTCCTGTGTTTTCCGCCTGTCAGCAGAGCGGATCACATAGATCGCTT
>NZ_DAOUCJ010000110.1 GCF_034432235.1 Thermoflexus sp.
GTCAGAGGTCGAAGGCGTCCCCTTTATTCATCGAAACCCCAACCACAGGCTTATAGGGAATCATAATGCAGGTCGGTCCCGAGATCCATCCGGATAATCCCGGAGACAGTGAGGAAAGCACTATGCCGACCGAGGGATCCACAGGGGGTGTTCGAGAGGCGAGGCCAGATCCTATAGCCGGAGTCCCGGTTTCCAGTCCGCATCGCTTGCAGCGGCTTTTCAGAAGGCAGGGGGTTTTCGCGACAGGCAACCGGTGAGGGGTTCGAGAACCATAGAGGCGTAAGAGGCGGGCGGATCTGTGGACAGCGTAAGGGGAAGGGCAAACTCTTATACTCTTATTATGAGGGCCCGCTCCTCCCCCTGGCCCTGGCGCACCGTCAACCCGCGAAGGAGCCCAATCCTCCGAGCAGCCGAGCTCCGCTCCATCCCCCCAGCGTGAGCAGGGTCAATCCGCATAACAGGGTCAGGACGCGCAGAACCCCGGGGGAGAGCCGCTGGATGCTCCCCCGGGTCGCCAGACCCAGCACCCCCACCCACAGGATGCTCCCCGTCGTGAAGCCTCCATAGAACATCGCCACCGTCGAAGGCGTGACCTCCGGGATCCCCAGGCGGAGCATCGTGGAGGAGATGGCCGCGAACCAGAGGAGGACCATCGGATTCGTCAGGGTGATCGCCATCCCGGTGAGGAACAGGCGGGAGGATGAGGCCATCGGTTTCAGGGAAACCGTCACTCCCCGCCACGCGTCCCGAAGGGTCAGTCCTCCCAATCCGATCAGCAGGACGGCTCCGGCCGCCGCGAGGCCCGTTCCCAGGGCCGGCCATTGAGAAAGAAGGGTTGCCGCCCCCAGCAGGCTCAGGGTGAAGTAGGTGAGATCCCCCGCCACCGTCCCCAGGCCGGTGAGGATTGCCCCTCTCCACCCGCTGCGAAGCCCCGCCCGCAGAATGGCCAGATTCCCCGGCCCCAAGGGGATAGAGAGGGAAAGGCTGAGCAACAACCCGCGAAGGAAGATCCACTCCATGGAGCCCTCCGATGGGAACAGGGGAATACACGGGGGCGGGAGGGCAAGCCCTCCCGCCCCCGATCCGACAGGAGACCCTGTTCAGGCACTATAGTAGAGGTAGAACTCATACGGATGCGGCCGGAGGCGGATGGCGTCCACCTCTTTGCGTTTGAGCTCGATCCAGGTCTCGATCACATCGGGGGTGAAAACACCGCCCTTGAGCAGGAACTCATGATCCCGCTCCAGGGCCCGCAGGGCTTCGTCCAGGGAGCCCGGCACCTGTTTGATCCGGCGTGCTTCCTCCGGCGACAGCTCATAGAGATCCACATCCACCGGGTCTCCCGGATCGATGCGGTTCTGGATGCCATCCAGCCCGGCCATCAGGATGGCGGCGAAGGCCAGATAGGGGTTCGCCGAGGGATCCGGGCAGCGATACTCGATCCGCTTGGCCTTGGGGGAATCCGAATACATCGGGATGCGGATGCCGGCGCTGCGGTTGCGCCGGGAGTAGACCAGGTTCACCGGCGCCTCATACCCGGGGACCAGCCGGCGATAGGAGTTGGTGGTGGGAGCGCAGAAGGCCAGCAGGGCCGGCGTGTGATAGAGGATCCCGCCGATGTAATAGCGGGCCAGCTCCGAGAGGCCCGCGTAGCCCCGCTCATCCCAGAAGAGATTGCGGCCCTCCTTCCACAGGCTCTGATGCACGTGCATCCCCGACCCGTTGTCCCCGAAGAGCGGCTTGGGCATGAAGGTGGCGGTCTTCCCATGGGCCCGGGCCACATTCTTAATGATGTATTTATACATCATCACCTGATCGGCCATGCGGGTGAGGGTCTGGAAACGCATATCGATTTCGCACTGGCCGCCGGTCGCCACCTCGTGATGATGGGTCTCCACCTCGATGCCGGCCTGGATCAGGCGGAGCACGATCTCCGAGCGCAGGTCCTGGAGGGAATCCGCCGGGGGCACCGGGAAGTAGCCCTCCTTCCAGCGCGGGCGGTGGCCCAGGTTCGGCCGCCCCTCATCCCGCCCGCTGTTCCAGATCCCCTCCTCGGAGTCAATGAAGTAGAACCCGTAATGCGCCCCCTGATCGAAGCGGATGTGATCGAAGATGAAGAACTCCACCTCCGGGCCCCAGTAGCTGACGTCGGCGATCCCGCTTTGCTTCAGATACGCCTCCGCCTTGCGGGCGATGTAACGGGGGTCCCGGGTGTAGGGCTCACGGGTCACCGGGTCATACACATCGCAGATCAAGCTGAGGGTGGGCACCTCACAAACCGGGTCCACCACTGCCGTGGCGGGATCCGGAATCAGGATCATATCGCTTTCGTCGATGCGCTGGAAGCCCCGGATGCTGGAGCCATCGAACCCCAGCCCTTCCTGGAAAACCTCCTCGGAGAGCTCGGTGATGGGGATACTGAAATGCTGCCAGGTCCCCAGCAGATCCACGAACTTGAGATCCACGATCGCCACGCTCTGAGCGCGGGCGAACTCGATGACGTCCTTCGGTTTGGTGAGCGGTTTCGGTGCCTTCCCGTTGCTGCGCTCCAGGACCTCGCGGGCGACTTCGGTGATGGTCTGCCGGGCCATTGCCGCCTCCCTCCGTGATCAGAATTCCCCCCGATTGTAAAAAGGCTCACGAGCCTTGGCTACAGGCGGAAAGACCGAAACCCTCCCCCTCCATGTTGTGCATCATGCACAAAGCCCCCCATCCGGAGATCTCCCGATGGAAGTTCAGAATGCCCTCCCGAGCCCAGGGAGCCATGCGAATCGGCGCTATATGGTTGTAGCCGATCAACAAATTAACCATAAATTGGATCCCCATCGTATCCCATCCATGGGCCGTTTTCCAGATCAAAAGCGGATCATTCTCTGCTCAAGGGGAGGAAACCGCCCGAGCACGTGAGGATTTTCAGGAGGCCATGGAAGGAGGGCTCACGGTTCACACGATCGAAGGCGCTCCAGCGCGCGCCGGATCCCCTCCACCAGGATCCGGTGCTCCGCCTCATGCATGCGGGCTTCGAAACGCTCCAGCGTGTCCTCCGGGTAAAGGGGAACCTCCGCCTGAACCAGCACCGGCCCGGCATCGACCTCCGGAGTGACATAATGCACCATGCAGCCGCTACAGGAGATCTCCCCCCGCCGGTAGGCCTCGAAGGCCCGCCGGATGGCATCGCGACCGGGGAACATCCCCGGCAAAGCCGGATGAAGGTTGATCACCCGGCCGGGGAACCGATCCAGAAAGGCCGAGCTCAGGATGTGCATCCACCCGGCCAGGACGATGAGATCCGGCCGGTAAGGGGCGATCTGATCCGCAAGATCCTGATCATAGGCGATCCGATCCAGCCCCCGCTCCCGATACGGTCGGAGCGGGAAATACAGCGTGGGCACGCCCGCCCGGGCCGCCCGGATCAGGCCATAGGCGTCCCTCCGATTGGAGACCACCAGCACCACCTCGGCCCACAGACGGCCCTCCCTGCAGGCATCGAGGATCGCCTGCAGGTTGCTTCCAAACCCGGAAATCATCACCACCAGCCGACCTCGCGGCTCCATTTAGAGGCTCCACCCCCCTCGTCGAGAAGCGGGACAACCATCGCCGTCCTCACATTTGGATTTGAACCTCCTGCTCTCCGGCTATGATCTCCCCCACCACTCGAAGCTCCCCCGGCAATGTGGCCAGCGCGAGCTCTACATCCTGAGGGGAAACCACCAGCAACATGCCCAGGCCCATGTTGAATACGTGAAACATCTCCTGGTCCGAGATCCTCCCCATGCGCTGAATGAGCCCGAAGATGGGCGGCTCCGGCCATGTCCCCCGATGCAGAACCGCCGCAGCACCGCGGGGCAGGACGCGCGGCAGGTTCTCATACACGCCTCCTCCCGTGATATGACACAACCCTTTTAGATCGACGCCCGCTGACTCGAGGCGCCGGATCGGTTCCAGATAACAGCGATGAGGAGCGAGGAGCGCCTCGCCAATAGAGGTCCCGAGCTCCGGAAGGGGTTGCTCCCAATCCAGCTCGGCCAGCACCATGCGGGCCAGGCTGTAGCCATTGGTGTGAAGGCCGCTCGAAGGGAGGGCCAGCAGACGGTCCCCCGGTCGGATGCGAGAGCCATCCCGGATCCGCTGGCGTTCCACCACGCCGATGATGGTGCCGGCCAGGTCCAGCTCCCCCGGCGCATAAACCCCTGGAAGCTCGGCGGTCTCTCCTCCCAGCAGCGCGCAACCCACCTCCCGACATGCGGCCGCCACGCTCTCCACAATGCGGACGATCACATCGGGATCGAGACGATCCGCAGCGATGTAATCCAGGAAAAAGAGGGGCCGGGCTCCATACACCAGGATATCGTTCACGCAATGATGGACCAGGTCATGGCCGATGGTTTCCCATCGGTTCAGGCGGGCCGCGACCTTTAACTTGGTGCCCACCCCGTCCGTGGAGGCCACCAGAACCGGCTCTTTCATCCCCCGCCAGAGATCCGCCTGATAAAGGCCCGCAAACGCTCCCCATCCAGCGATCACTTCCTTCCCATAAGTCGAACAAACCGCGTCCGCAATGCGCGATCGGATCTCCCGGGCGACATCCCGATGCACCCCTGCGCGCGCATAGGCATCCATGGGCATCCCCCCTCTCAGCGCCCTTAAAGGCTTCGAACGGGAACCCGCCCGATGTCCCGGCGGAAGCTCATGCCTTCAAAGTGGATGCGCTCCACAGCCGCATAGGCCCGTGCAGCTGCCCCAGGCAGATCCGGACCGATCGCGCTGACGGCCAGGACACGCCCGCCTGCGGTGACCAGCCGGGCTCCCTCCCGGCGGGTGCCGGCGTGAAAAACCAGCACCCCTTCCTGAGCCGCCGCATCCTCCAGCCCGCTGATGGGAAGCCCCTCCGGGACAGGACCGGGATAGCCCGGGGATGCGAGGACCACGGTGACGCATGCCCCCGGCCGCCAGCGCAGGCTCAGATCCTCCAACCGACCCTCCAGACAGGCCTCCAGCGCCTCCAGCCCGTCTGTTTCCAGCAGCGGGAGGATGGCCTGAGCCTCCGGATCGCCGAAACGAGCATTGAACTCCAGAACAAAGGGCCCCGAGGCGGTCCACATCAGCCCCGCGTAGAGGACCCCCACAAAGGGGGTTCCCTGGCGGGCCAGGGCATCCAAGACAGGCACCATGATTTGCTGGACCACCTGCTCGACGGCATCCGGGCCCACTTCGGGCACGGGCGCGTAAGCGCCCATCCCTCCCGTGTTGGGGCCTCGATCGCCGTCCATCAGGCGCTTATGATCCCGGGCCGGCAGGAGCGGTTTGACCATCCGCCCATCGCTCAGGGCCAGCATGGAGAGCTCGGATCCGTACAGGCGCTCCTCGATGACCACCGTGTCCCCGGCCTCCCCAAAGATCCGCTCACGCATGAGGCGATGGAGAGCCTCCTCGGCCTCCTCCGGGGTATCGCACACAAAAGCGCCCTTGCCCCCGGCCAGCCCACTGGCCTTCACCACGACCGGACCGGGATGCGCACGGAGGTAGGCCCGTGCCTCCTCGAAACGGTGGAAGACCGCGTAGTCGGGGGTCGGAACGCCGCACGCGCGCATGAGAGCTTTCGCGAACGCTTTCGAGGTCTCGATGCGCGCGGCCGCGCGGGTGGGTCCGAAGATCCGGAGCCCGGCCGCCTGGAAGGCATCGACGATGCCGTGAGCCAGCGGGGTCTCCGGCCCCACCACCGTCAGGTCGATCGCTTGCTCCCTCGCAAAACCGATCAGCGTCTGAATGTCATCGGGACGGATGGGCACAGAACGGGCAGGAGCCCGCGGCTGCAGATCGGGAGCCTCTGGAGAAGGCGGCCAGGTCGTCCCCCCGTTCCCCGGCGCGACGTATACCATCTCGACCTCCGCGGCGCGGGCCAGAGCCCATGCCAGCGCATGTTCCCGGCCCCCTGATCCGACGACCAGAACCCGCTTCCCCTTTTTCATTGCGCGCTCCGAATCCGCCCGAAGATGAATTTGGGAGAAGGATGGCCCCGCACCTCCTCCGGAAGGGGCGCCGGATACCGGCCGGAGAAGCAGGCAGCGCAATATCCCCCCTCCGGGGAGGGCATCGTCTCCCGGATCGCCCGGTGCATCCCCTCCAGGCTCAGAAAGGCCAGACTGTCCGCCCCGGTGAAGCGGCGGATCCCTTCCTCGTCCAGGCGATGAGCGATCAACTCCTCATAGGTCGCCATATCGATCCCCATAAAGCATGGATGGCGGATCGGCGGGGAGGCGATGCGCAGATGAACCTCCGAGGCTCCTCCCTCGCGGAGAAGCTGAACCAGCTGCCGGGTAGTATGGCCGCGGACGATGGAATCATCGACCAGCACCACTCGACGGCCCTGAAGCACCTCGCGCAGGGGACTATATTTCAGTCGGATCCCCCATTGCCGGGTTCGATCGTCCGGCTGGATGAAGGTCCGCCCAACGTAGCGATTTTTCAACAAACCTTCGATGAACGGGATGCCGCTCTCCAGGCTGTAGCCGATGGCGTGGGCCGTCGCTGAATCCGGCACGCCGATGACCAGGTCGGCTTCCGCTGGAGCCTCCCGCGCCAGCTGGCGTCCCAGGGCCAGGCGAACCGAATACACGGTGCCCCCTTCCCGCTGGGAATCGGGCCGCATGAAGTAAACGTATTCGAAAACGCAGAAAGCCGGGGAAGGCTGGACTCCTCCGGCAAAGGAGGTCACCCCGCGCGGATCCAGGCGCACGATCTCGCCGGGGGCGATCTCCCGCACATACCGGGCGCCGACCATGGAGAGGGCACAGGATTCGGAGGCCACCACGTATCCTCCCTCCCATTCCCCCAGACACAGGGGGCGGAAGCCATACGGATCCCGCACCGCATAGATCGCCTCCCGAGTCAGGATGACCAGGGCATAAGCGCCCGGGCTTAAGCACAACAGGCTCCGCAGGCGCGGGATCCATGGATCCCCCTCGGGCTCGAGGGGCGGCGCCAGGGATCCCCAGGCCTCAGGCGGGGAGGCCAGGATCTGAAGGATCAGCTCGCTATCACTGCCGGAGGAAAGACCCACGCCTCGCTCCAGGAGGCGGCGGCGGAGCGGGAGGGCGTTCACCAGGTTCCCATTGTGGGCAATACCCAGAGGACCATAAAGGGTCTCGCTCAGGAAGGGCTGGGCGTTCTGAAGATGGGACGCCCCTGTCGTCGAATAACGGGTGTGTCCAATGGCCAGATGGCCCCGGAGCGAGCGCAGGATCCCTTCATGAAAGACCTGGGAGACCAGGCCCATCCCTTTATGGAGATACGCCACCAGGCCATCGCTGGTGGCGATGCCCGCGCTCTCCTGGCCCCGATGCTGCAGAGCGCAGAGGGCCATCATCGCCAGCAAAGCCGCCGGGCGATCCGCGGACCACAACCCCACGATCCCGCATGCCTCCCGGGGATGGTCCTCTTCCCACCAGGCCCCTGGGAGCTTCATCCCCTCCCCCTCCCGGAATCCCCTTGCGCGGCGGAACGAAGGGCGCGAACCTCCGCGTCATCTGCGAGCAGCCGCTGCCGCCCTCGCGCCTGCAGGGTCGCGACCCGTTGCCGGATGGTTTCATCGCGGAGGCCCAGGATTTTGGCGGCCAGAAGGGCCGCTCCTGCCGGATCCAGCACCACCGCTGGGGCGATCCCGCCCGGCATGCGCAACGAGGAGAAAACATCCGCCCCCGCGAAGGTCTCGGAGATCGGTGGGCATGCGATCACCGGAGCCAGCACCTGCCCATCGACCATCCCGCTGAGGGCGTTGGAACGTCCGGCGATGGTGATATAGACCTTGGGGCGCGGATCCGCCTCGTATTCCCGCAGGAGATCCAGGAGGTAATCGGGAACCTTATGCGCCGAGGCAACCCGCAACTCCCAATCCAGGCCCAGCTCCTCCAGCGCGCGGATCACCGCCTGCGCATGCTCCAGATCCGAGCGGGATCCCATCAGGATGACCACCAGAGGACTGTGCATCGCGCCCCTCCGAATCAAAGATTGAGGAAATCCCGGAGATGGCGGCGGATCCGTTCGACGGCAGGAAGTTCCCCGGGACGGAAGGCCTCGCCCGTCAGCCGCTCGTAGACAGCGATGTAGCGGGCGGCCGCTTCCAGGATCAGCTCTGGGGGCATCTCCGGCGGTGATCCATCTCCCCGGTAACCGCGGGCGGCGAACCATGCCCGGACGAACTCTTTGTCCATCGGCTCCGGATCCGAGCCGGGCCGGTAGGTCTCCGCGAGCCAGTAGCGGCTGGAATCGGGCGTGTGGAGTTCGTCGATGAGCACCAGCTGGCCATCGATCAGGCCGAACTCGTATTTGGTATCCACCAGGATCAGGCCGGCCCGCTGGGCGATCTCCTGGCCCCGGGCGAAGAGGGCTAGGGCGACCTCCTCAATGCGCTCCCACAGATCGGCGGGCACCAGGCCGCGCTCCAGGATCGCATCGCGGGTCAGGACCTCATCATGGGCTCCCGAGGGCGCCTTAGTGGTCGGCGTAATGATGGGATGAGGCAGGGGATCGTTCTTCCGCAGGCCCTCCGGCAGGGGGATCCCATAAGGACGCCGCTCCCCCTGAGCGTATAGCGTCCAGAGGGAAGTGCGGGTCACGCCGGTGATATACCCCCGCACTACCACTTCCACCGGCAAGGGTTGCGCCCGTTGAGCCACCATGACGTTGGGGTCCGGGACGGCAAGGACATGGTTTGGGATGAGATCACGGGTCTGTTCGAACCACCAGGCGCTGAGCTGGTTCAGAACCTGGCCTTTGTAGGGGATCACCCCCAGGACCCGATCAAAGGCCGAGATCCGATCCGTCGCGATCAGGATCAGGCGGCCTCCCGCCTCATAGATGTCCCGCACCTTCCCGGCGCGTCGGGCTCCCAGCTCTGGAAGCTCGACGGCATGGACCGCATGCGCCAGCGCCTTCTGCAATTCGAGGGCGGACAAACCCATCTCAGCACCTCCGCAGCGCGTTCCAGAACAGGATCGAACCGAATCCCCCCTGCTCTCCCCGATGCCAGCGGGGATGTTGCCAGGGGAAAATGTGATCTTCGGGATGGGGCATCAGCCCCAGGACATTGCCGGCTGGATTGCAGATGCCAGCGATGTTCCGCTGGGATCCATTCGGGTTGAACGGATAGCCGGCAGGGCGGCCGGATGGATCCACATACGTCAGCGCGATCAGCCCTCGATCCTCCAGGGCCTGCAGCGCTGTCTCGTCTCGCGCCATGAACCGTCCCTCCCCATGGGCGACGGGACAATACAGCAAGTCCTCGATCCCCTCGGTGAACAGGCATGGGCTTCGCGGGTTGGCGCGCAAGTAAACCCACCGACATTCGAAACGACCGGAGGCGTTTGGAGCGAGCGTGAACATCCGCTGGCCATCCGCCCCCAGGAACTCCGGTCCAGGGAGCCAACCGGCCTTGACCAGGGCCTGGAACCCGTTGCAG
Source organism: Thermoflexus sp. (assembly GCF_034432235.1). Classification (NCBI taxonomy): domain Bacteria; kingdom Bacillati; phylum Chloroflexota; class Thermoflexia; order Thermoflexales; family Thermoflexaceae; genus Thermoflexus; species Thermoflexus sp. The sequence goes on from NZ_DAOUCJ010000110.1 coordinate 9,458, forward strand.
ATCCCCAGCACGGGCCGCCCGCTTTCAATGAACCGCTCCAGCTTCTCCCCAAGGCCCTCCATCAATTCCAGCGCCCATAGCGTCCCCGCTCCCAGATCATCCCCATAGGAGAACCCCCCAGGCAGCACCAGCATGGCGTAATCCAGCAGATCGCGTTCCCCCCGCAGCAAACTGGACATGGGAACGATCTCCGGCTCTCCCCCAGCTTGCATGCAGGCCCACGCCGCCTCCCGATCCCGATTGGTGCCAGGAGCCTGGAGGATCAGCACGCGGGGGCGTCGGAGGCGGGGGAGCGAAAGCAGGGGTCGGGACGAGGACTGCAGGGAAGGATCCGTGATCCCAGGCGCTGGGGTTCCGCGCCAGGCCCGCTCCAGCTCTTCCACCGAGAGCCGGATGCTCTCCTGGCCATCCCGGCCCACCACCCGGAGAAGGCCATCGGCGGTCACCTGACCGATGCGCGCGAAGGGATGCCCCTCCAGCATGGCCTCGAAAGCGGGCGCATCCTCCGGGCGCACCTCGGCGAGAAACCGGCAAAGGGATTCCGAGAACAGCAGGACATCATCCTCGATATCCGCTTCCGGGCAGGGGACCTTGCGCAGGTCGACTTCCGCGCCCAGCCGGCCGGCAAGACACATCTCCGCGAGGGCAACCCCCAGACCTCCCTCCGAGAGATCGTGGCATGCCTGAACGCATCCGGAGGCGATGGCCCGGTGGAGGGCGCGCAGCCGGTCGAGCGCTCCAGGAACCGATTGGGGCACCCGCTCCGCGCCCGGACGCGCTCCACGCAGGATTTGCAGATAATGGCTGCCTCCCAGCTCCGCCCGTGTCTCCCCGACCACGTAGATCCAGGATCCCGGCGTCTTCAGATCCACGGTGACGGTACGGGAGATGTCTGGCACGATCCCCAGGCCGGTGATCAGCAACGTGCCCGGGACGGAATGCCGCTTCCCTTCCGGATCCACATAAAAGTTATTCAGGCTGTCCTTACCGGAGATAAACGGCGCGCGGTAGGCGAGGGCGGCATCCCGGCATCCCTGAGCACAGCGCACCAGAGCCCCGAGCTGCTCCGGATCTGCGGGATCCCCCCAGCAGAAGTTGTCCAGCAGGGCCACCCGATCTGGATCCACGCCGACCGCCACCAGATTCCGGAAGGCTTCATCCACCGCAGCCCACGCCATCCAGTAAGGATCCCATTCGCCATACAGCGGGGCCAGGCCCACGCTCACGGCCACCCCGGGTCGGGGGGTGGCACCCTCCCCACACTCCAGAGGCGCCAGAACCGGTGCATCCCCTGGCCCATGGGAAGCCACGCCCACCAGGGGCTTGACAACCGTAGCGCCCTGCACCTCGTGATCATAGCGGCGAAGGATCTCTTCGCGGCTCCGGATGTTGGGATGGGCCAGCAGCGCGAGCAGGATCTCCTCCAGGTCCTCCGGGGGCGCGATGGGGATGAGCGCCGGCGGGGCGGGAGGGGACCAGCGGGCCTCCAGGATCCGTTGCGGACGTCCGTTGTAGAGGAAATTCAGATCGAGGTCACCGATAATCTGACCACGGTACCGCAAGCGCAGCTTCCCCGTGTCCTCGAAGACGCCGATGACCGCTGCCTCCACACCATGTTGATCGCAGAGCTCCTCAAAGCGCGGCTGGCACGCCGGCGGGATCGCCAGCACCATGCGCTCCTGGGATTCGCTCAACCAGATCTCCCAGGGCTGCAGACGGACATCCCGCAGGGGCACACGGTCCAGGTCGACACAGGCACCCAACCCGCGCGCCATCTCCCCGACGGCGGAGGAAAGCCCGCCGGCTCCGCAATCCCACACCGCGTGATAGAGGCCCTCCTCGCGAGCCTGGAGGATGACCTCCAGGATCTGCTTTTCCAGAATCGGATGGGGGATCTGAACGGCCCCACGGGCAGAGGAGGGCGCCTCGGGATCCAGGCCTGCGCTGGAGAAGGTGGCTCCTCCTAAGCCATCGCGCCCCGTCCGGTTGCCGATCACCACAATGAGGTCCCCGGGCTGAGGCGCGGCAGCAACCGTTCGATGGGGAAGCAGCCCGAGGCAGCCACAGAACACCAGAGGGGTCGCCGCATATCCCGGATGATAAAATACGGCCCCACAAACCGTGGGGATCCCCATCTTGTTCCCATAGTCTTCAATACCCCGGATGACCCCCTCTGCGATCCGCTGGGGATGCAGGGTCCCTGGCGGCAGCGACGCAGCGGGCAGATCCGAAGGGCCGAAGCCCAGGACATCCAGCAGCGCAATCGGGCGCGCCCCCACAGCCAGGATGTCCCGGATCACCCCACCTATTCCGGTGCTGGCTCCCCCGAAGGGCTCCACGGCGGAGGGATGATTATGCGTTTCCACCTTGATGGCCAGATCCCAGCGTTCATCCAGCGCGATGATCCCGGCATGATCCACAAGAGCCGAGCGGAGCCATGGCCGGGCTACCTGCTCGGTCACGGACCGAATATATGTGCCCAGCAAGCCGTCGATCTCCACCGTCTGCGAGGGAGCGTCCGGCGGGGCGCCCGGGGGTGGGCCGGTGTAGCGCACGCGCGCCTTAAAGGTTTTATGTGCGCAGTGCTCGCTCCACGTCTGCGCGATGGTCTCCAGCTCAACGTCGGTCGGGTCCCGACCCTGAAGACGGAAATATTCCCGGATAGCCCACAACTCCTCCTCGCTTAAAGCGAGGCGGCGACGCGCACTCAGCGCGCGGAGCGCCTCCTCATCCGCATCGCAGATCGGAATGATCTCGACCAGGGCCGGAGAGGGGGCGGAAGGCTCAAAGGGCGGATCGACCCATCGATCGATGGCATGGCGATGGATCAGCGGATTGCTGCAATGATCCGTCGCCAGGCGTCGCAGATCGCTTTCCTCCAGATCCCCCCGCAGATTGAAGATCCAGCCCCACGCAGCGTTCTCCAGCCCACGGAAGCCCAGACGATGGGCGGCGCGGATCAGGTTTTCCACCGCAGGATCCCGCAATCCGGGAAGGAGAGTGACTTCAATCCGATGGATCTCACCTCCCTCCGTGAGGAAATCCGGGGGCCATAAGCGCTCATCCAGCAGCAGGACCTGAAAGGTTTCCAGGATGGGGTCGGCCAGGAGGAGACGAGCGAGTCGTTCAACTTCGGGGAGGGAGAGGCGGCCTTGCAGAAAGCACACGCGGTCTCGCCGGCAGGCCCGCAGGCGCTGGATGCCCTGCGCGCGGGCCGCTTGCACCAGCCGGCTGCCCTCCGGATCCTCAGGAGATCTGTTCCGGATTTCCACCCGGAACAGCCTCCGGACCGGATCCGGAGGCGGCAGGAAAACCCCCTCGGCGGAGGAGACCTCCTGATCCATGGATTCCATCTCCCACTGCAGGTCCGGATGCTCCGCGTCGAAGGCCCAGGCTCAGGGTTAAGAGCGCATGGATGAGATGGCGATCTTTGAAGCGATATTCTAATCCGCATGATCTACGCTGTCAAATCAGCGCCGGGGGGTGCTCGAAAAATGGGGGTTTCGGAATCCGCGGGCAAGGGATCGCATGACTGGGCTGCGGTGGCAGGAGTGCGGTGCCTGCCGGGTCGTTTTTTGTGTCTCTTCTCCCTCCCCCCGAAAACCTCCCGCTGGCTGACCTCTCTCCTGATTTTTCAAACAGCCCCCTCATGAGACTTGACAATCTCCAAAGCAATGGGATAGGATAAAGCGGACTCGCATCATACATTCACCGGTTCGCGTAGTTCATTTGCGGCATAGGCTGAAGATCCCAGGTTCGAAGGAGAACGGAATGGATATAGTAGCGCAAATGACAAAAGAAGAACTTCGCGAGATGATAGAAACCATCATCGAGGAGAAGCTCCTGGAGTTATTCGGCGATCCTGATGAAGGGTTACCCATTCGCAAAACGATTCGCGAGAGGTTGTTGCGCCAGAAGGAAGCCGTAGCAAAGGGTGAACGGGGCGAGCCGTTTGAAGAAGTGATTCGGCGCCTTGGTCTGGAGTAATGGGCAAGTGCCGTATTCGCATTCTCCGAGCGGCATCCCAGGATCTGGAGCGATTAGACAAGCCTGCAGGGCGCCGCATCGCTCAGCGTATTCACTGGCTGGCTGAGAATCTGGATGCGATTCGTCTCGAGGCATTGACCGGTGACCTTGCAGGGCTCTACAAACTCCGGGTAGGCGAACTACCGCGTCATTTATGAGGTGCTCTGGGATGAAGAAACTATTGTGATTCACGCAATTGGCCACCGCCGAGAGATTTATCGAAGACGATGAGAAAACGCCGACATCATGCCCCTAACCCCCGCTGCAGCCGACCCGCCTCCGCGATCTGGAGCCAGAAAACATGCGCCGGGCATTGCGTTATGCGGCCTGGCTGGCTGAAGAGGCCATCTACGCTCCGGAGCTGAGCCCAGCATGAGAGTTCTGGCAGATAGCTGGCTGCGGGTGAGATGATGGGGGATCTGCGGGCGAGCCGGGAAAGAAAACGAGGGGGCGGGCTGCCTGCAGCGGCCCACCCCCTGTCCCTCCGGGGATCCTCAGTGGCGTTGCGGGGTTAATCAGAAGGCTCTTTCGAAGCGGAAGCGGCCGGATTTCGGACAAACGTAGAGGGCAGGTGAACGCCGGTGAGGGCCTCCACCAGAGCGGGGAGCTGGGCCATCGCCTGGGCGAGATCCCCGGTGAAGCGGCTGATCCCTCCATGTCCATCCCCGATGAGGACGATCCGCTCCGCCCGCGACAGGGGCTCCGCCAGCGCCCGAGCCAGCGCCGGGAGGATATCCACCACCATCTGGGCCATAGCGGCCTCGTTGTATTCCCGCCACGCCGCGGCCTTGGCCCGCATGGCCTCCGCCTCCGCGCGGCCGGTCGCCCGCAGGCCCTCCGCCCGGCCCGCCGCCTCCGCCTCCAGCCGGTAGCGCTCGGCGTCGGCCAGGGCCAGGATGCGCCGCTTCTCCGCCTCCGCGGGCAGCTCAACGGTCGCCGCGAGCTCCCGCTGCCGGCGCTCAATCTCCTTTTCTTCGATCTCGATGGCCAGCTCCTTCTCCACCCGGCGGACGATCATCTCCTCCCGCTTGACGGCCTGGGCGGCCCGATGGCGATGGAGCTCATACGCCATGTCCGCTTCGGCCCGCCGCGCCTCCAGCTCCCGACGCGCCTCCTCCACAGCCCGTTCAGCCTCCAGGCGGGCGATGCGGGCCACCCGATCGGCCTCGGCCTCCGCGACCGCCGCCTGCTGACGCACCTGGGCGATCCGCGGCCGCCCGATGGCATCCAGATAGCCCTGCTCATCGGCGATGTGCCGCACGGTGAGGGAGAGGATGTCCAGACCCATCCGCTCCAGATCCTGCCGGGCGGCCTCGCGCACCTGCCGGGCGAACTCCGCCCGCCGCAGGTAAAGGTCCTCCACACTCATCGTGCCCAGCACCGCCCGCAGATGCCCTTCGATCACCTGAAGAGCCACCCTCCGGATATCGTCCCGGGACCGGGAGAGGAACTGCTCCGCGGCCAGGGCGATGGACGCCTCGTCGCCTTTCACCTTCACCTGGGCGACGGCGTCCACCACCATGCGCACACCCTGCGCGGTGTAGGCATCCGCGGTCTGGATCTCGATGGTGAGCAGCTCCAGGGAGAGGCGCTGCACCCGCTCCAGGATCGGCCAGACGAAGGCTCCGCCCCGCACCAGCCGGTAGCCCACCACCCGCTTTCGCCCATCGGGGTCGACCACCTTGCGCTTACGGCCGGAGATGATCAGCACCTCGTTTGGGCCGGCCTTGGTGTAACGCCACGCCCACAGGGCGATCAGTCCGATCGCCGCGATCAGAGCCCATATGCCCATTGCGACCACCATTGCTCACCTCCCGGAATCCAGAAATGCATGCTCTACTCCAGAGGATCGCTCCATCCCACTGACCTCCATGCGCAGCGCCTGCGGATCCGTCAGACAGCCGGCCGCGTGGAGCGCTTCCCCGACCCGTTGTCGCAGATCGCTCAGGTCACGGCCGGTGAACACCGTCTGCCGGCCCGGCGCGGCGTAAACGGCGATCCACCTTCCCTCGTGCGGGAAGGCCGGAAGAAGGACGACGCGAAGCCGCTGCCCCGTTTCATAGAACCGAAGCCAGGCGGTGGCCTCCGGCATGGCGCTCCGTATGGCCTCCCAGGCGGCCTCCGACCACACCTCCAGTGTCAGATCCTCGGGAGCGCGAAGCCATCCCTGACGCGCGCCCCACTCGGCCACCGCCTTCCACAACGACCAAATCCCAGCTCCGTTCCCGGGAGCGGAAAGGAGCGCCCCCATGAGATGGAGGCGCCAGCCGGATTCGCTCCAGGCCACCGGCAGCCAGGGCGTTGATCCGATCGCGGGCCGAAAGACAGCGGCTGGCGGGACCCAGGCGAGGCGCTCCGACAGCACCCGCACCTGGATGGCCTCCACCGGCAGGCCGTGGGCATCCGCCACGCGCTGGCGCAAAATCCCCAGATCCCTCGCCTCCAGGATGGGACCATCCGGCACATGAACGCGCCATCCCTCCCCCCAGGGATAGACCGGAAGCGCCACTCCAGCCGATGGGATCTCCATTGCGTAACACGGGAATTGACCTCCATAAGCAAGCGCATGCAAAAGCTGGCGCGCCGCATGCGTTAGATCCGCCAGCCGGCCCTCCGTGATCGTGAGGCCCATGGCCTCGAACGCATAACCCTCTGCGGATGCCCTTCCGGGATCAACCATCGGATAAACCGGGATAGCGATCCGTTGCCCTCCCACCCAGCCCTCCAGCAGATATTCAGCTGCTCCGAACTGGCGGCGTTCGCCGGCAGAAAGCGGCCGCAGGTGCAAGTGGAAATCATGATCGATAACCATCCGCTCATCCCCCCAGACGAGTCGAGCTCTTCTTGTCATCCGGCGCTGTGGCTAAAAGAAACCCAGCCATGCTTTGACCAGGAGCCCCATTTGAGCCAGCCCCAGGGCGATCAGGGTGGGTCGGGCAGCCAGCCGCATCCAGCGTCCCCATCCCACCCGCACGCCATGGCCCTCCAGCGCCGCACAGGCGACCACATTGGCCGAGGCCCCAATGGGCGTGAAATTTCCCCCCAGATCCGTCCCCAGGGAGACCGCCCAGGTCAGCAGGGAAAGCGCCGGCGCTTGCGGGGAATTCGCCAAGTGTCGAAGGGCATAAGCCATGCTGAGGGCGAAGGGCACGTTATCCACAACAGCCGAGCAGAGGGCGGAGAACCATAACAACGCTGAAACCAGGCCCAGCGGATGCTTGCCCAACCACGAAGAAACCCCGCCGGTCAACATCTCGATGGCATGGGTCTTCTCCAGCGCTCCCACAATGGCAAACAGACCGATCAGGAAAAGTAGCACTTCATAATCGATCCGACGCAGGATCCCTTCCACCCGCGGGCCTCCCAGGAGCAGGAGAAGGATCGCAGGGATTAATGTGGCCAGCGGGGGCGTCAGAGGGATAGCCAGCCGTTGCTCTATCCATCGATGCGTGCTTAAGAGGACCACGGCGAGAGCGAGAGCCAACAACCCAAGCCGAAGCAGCGTGGGATCCCGAACCATCTCCACAGACCGGGGCAACTCCAGCCGCTCCGGAGGAGGACCCTTCTGCAAATCTCGCGCAGATTGCCGGTAAGCCATGGCCACCGCGCCAAGCAATCCGAACACAACGATCGGCCCGTTGTGCGTGATGAAATCGTTCAACCCAAAGCCCAAGGTGAGCCCGAGGATCACATTAGGTGGGTCCCCCATCAGCGTGGCCGCGCCGCCGATGTTGGCGGCCACCACCTCCGCCGCCACCACCGGAACGGGGTCGAAGCGCAACAGCCGGCTCAGCTCAACCGTCAGGGTGGCGAAAAAGAGCATCACCGTGATCGAATCCATGAAGGCGGCCAGGAAGCCGGTGAGCAGAGGGAACACCACCAGCAAACGCCGGGGCTCCCCGTTCACCCGATGGGCTGTCTCGATGGCCAGAGCGCTGAAGAAACCCGCCTCCGAGAGCACCGCGATCAGGACGAACATCCCGAAAAGCAACCCCAGGGTCTCCCAGTGCACATAAGCCACCGCCTCCTCCACGGTGAGCACTTTAAACAACAGGAGGAGGATCACTCCGATCCCAGCCGCCAGAACCCGCGGGATGCGTTCCAGCCCCAGGGCGATATAAGTGGTGAGGAAAACCGAAACAGCGATCCAGGTCGGTGAGAGAATCCCGGTCATGGGGGGAGCCTCCTTTCCGCAGGTCAACCGGCTGTGGCTTCAGCGGAAGCCGGCGGGATGACCGGCAAGCGCGCCGCGCCCGGGATCGGCACCAGACGTCCGTCGGGATAGGCGAACACGCCCAGCTCGGGGAAATCCAGCCCCTGCAGCTCGACCTCCGGCGAGACTCGAAGGCCTACCAGGGCATCGAGGATCTTGAAGAAGACCCATGAGACCCCGAAGGCCCACAGGAAGGCCACAACCATCCCAATGCCCTGAGCCACCAGCTGTCCCGCATCCCCGTAGAACAGGCCCCGCACCGTGAGGCCGCCGTAATTCGCTGTGCCATCGGCGAACAGGCCCACCGCCAGCTGCCCAAAGGCCCCGCACGTCCCGTGCACGGAGATCGCCCCCACCGGATCGTCCACCCTGACCACTCGTTCGAAGAAAGCCACGCTGAGACATACCAGCACTCCGGCGATCGCTCCGATCAGGAAGGCGTTCATCGGGCTGACGTAACCGCTGGGCGCTGTGATCGCCACCAGACCGGCCAGCATGCCGTTCGCCGCCATCGCCGGGTCCGGCTTGCCCGTCGTAGCCCAGGTGTAGAGCATGGCGGATAGGGTGCCAGAGGCGGAGGCTAACATGGTGGCCACAGCTACCAGGCCGATGCGCAGGTTTCCATTGCCGGAAGCCCCCAGGGTGCTGCCCGGGTTGAAACCGAACCAGCCGAAGGCCAGGATGAAAACCCCCAGCAAGGCCATAACAAGGTTGTGGCCCGGGATCGGGTTCGGCGTTCCATCCCGGTTGTATTTGCCCAGGCGGGGACCCAGAACCATCGCCCCTGCCAGAGCGGTCCACCCACCGATCGCATGGACCACTCCGCTGCCCGCGAAGTCGATGTAACCAGCTCCCAGGCCCAGACGGCTCAGCTGCGAGAGCCAGCCTCCGCCCCAGGCCCAGTTGCCGTAGATCGGATAGAGGAAAGCCCCCATGAAGAGACCATAGAGACAGAAGGCCGTCCACTTGAACCGCTCCGCCATCGCCCCCGTCGGGATTGTGGCGGCGGTGTCCATGAACACCATCTGGAACAGGAACATGACCGCCACGGCCACGTCATACGCATCCCGCATGAAGAAACCCTTGGTTCCGAAAAGACCCCAATCCAGCCCCCCAATGTGCACGGTGAACTCGCCATCCAGAACCTTCAGCCCGCCCAGGTTCGGGATTCCAACCAAACCAATGCCTCCGAACTGGAGGGCAAACCCGGTAGCGAAGTAGCCCGCCATCCCCAGCACATAAATGATGAAGTTCATCGCCATGGTGTGGGCGGCGTTCTTCGCCCGGGTGAACCCCGTCTCCACCAGAGCGAATCCCGCCTGCATGAACATCACCAGATATCCGGTGATCAGGGTCCAGATGAAGTTGATCGCGAGGCGGTTCTGGTTGACCAGATCCGCGAGCTGGACGGCGAACGGCTCATGGGCTTTCGCCCGCTCGAAGTCCTCCGCGCGGATCGTGCCCGGGACCACCCCGACCAGATCCTGACCGGACCCTGTGGCCGTCCCGGCGGGGTCCGGTGTCGGCGCGGGCGGCGCCTGGTCGGCGTAGCTCGGGCGGACGGCCGCCAGCAACCCGAGCATCCCTACGAGCAGGATCATCGATCCCCAAACACGCTTGCTGATCATCGGACCTCCTTTCGCGAAGCGGATGAAACCCTTAAAGGGGCATACCGCAACCGGGCCCCCACCAGCGCCTGGACCTGATTTCGAGCCTCGGGGGGCAGGTAGAGAGCGCATGGGGGGCCTGCGCCCTCCAGCCGGATCCCCCACGGCTCTGCCCGATAAGCCCGGAACTCCTCCCACCGCCGGAAGAACACGTTGTTGAGGGCCACCCCTTCCTCCGTGAAGCGATAACGCAGGGGCAAGAGAAGAACGAGAAGGGCAAAGCCTGCGATCATCCCCTGCCCCAGAAGCGGCAGCCATCCTCCAAGGGCTCCCAGAAGGATCAGGATGGCGAGGGCATATAGATTCTTTCGGTGCCATCGCCAGCGCTCTCGCCATCCCAGGGGCACCTCCAGGAGCAGACGGCCCGGAGCCGCCACCCCAACGGGCAGCCAGGCCCGCCACAAGGTCCACATGAGGGCCATGCTTACGAGGACGAGGATGAGCACGCCGATTTCCCTCCCCGGGTCCTTCGCAGGGACTGCAGCCAGCGCCGCAGATCCGGCAGGACAGCGCGTCGAACGAAGGACCCTTTTCCCTGCTCCCATGCCCGTTGCAAGAGCCGATAGACGTGCTCCCGGGCCACCCCCTCTGGGGCGCTTCGTAGGGCGGCCTCCAGCTCCACAATCGCCGCGGGATAGAACCCCAGCCGCAGGAAGAAGGCTCCTCGTTCCAGCCGGACCACAAAGTGATCCGGGGCCTGATGCAGCGCTCGTTCCAGGGCCTCCCGTGCTCCCTCCACGTCGAACCGCAGCATGCGCAGGCGCCCCAGGTACGCCCAGGCCAGCCCCCCCGCTATCCCTGACTCCGCACCGGCGATCCGTTGAAGCATCGCCTCCGCTTCCGCTGCTCGACCCTCCGCCAGGGCATGTAACGCCTGCTCCAGCTCCGCCGAGGCCATCCGGCTATCCTCCCCACCCCTCGCCGCGTCTTCGGAAAAATCTCCACCGCCGATGAAGGAGATCCGCCACGGTTTGGCCGGTATTGTAAAAACCTGCAGGAGACGCGACTACAGGTGGAGCGAACGAAAAATGAATATCGGAGGTTAGGCATAATGCACAAATCGGGTCCGGAACAGGGGAGCGGGAGGATGGCCCATTACCTCCCTGACCCGCGCGGATCGACCGGATGAAGCGCGCTGGGGAAAGCCGGGGGACCGATGCGTTGTCGGAGAACGAGGTGCCGTGAAATAAAAGCTTCTAATCCTTCAGGGATAGAAACCGTCCAGCCTTCGCTCAATACAGATGGAAATAGCGCTCGATCTCCCAGGCGCTGACATGGCGGCAATAGGCGTCCCACTCCAGCCGCTTGGCCTCCAGGAAGCGCTCGGCGGCCAGCGGGCCCAGGGCTTCCTGGATCACCTCGTCGGCTTCCAGGGCTTCCAGGGCTTCTCCCAGGGTGGCCGGCAGGCGCTGGATCCCCCGCGCCTCCAGCTCTGCGGTCTCCATTGGGAAGAGCTCCTCCTCTACCGGAGGGGGAAGCGGCAGCCGCCGCTCGATCCCATCCAGGCCGGCCGCCAGCATGGCCGCAAAGGCGAGATAGGGGTTGCACGCCGGATCGAGGCTGCGCAGCTCGATGCGGGTAGATTGATAACGCCCGGGCTTGATGGCCGGGATCCGGATCAGGGCGGACCGATTGATCCGGGCCCAGCTGACGTAAAGAGGCGCCTCGAAGCCGCCCAGCAGCCGCTTGTAAGAGTTCACCAGCGGGCAGAGCACCGCGCACATCCCCCGGGCGTGGGCGATCTGCCCCGCAAGGAAGGACTTCGCCAGTGCGGACAGGCCGTAATCATCCTCGGGATCCGCGAAGGCGTTTTCTCCACCCTCCAGGCGGAGCAAACTCTGGTGGGTATGCATTCCGGATCCCGCCCGTCCTTCCAGGGGCTTGGGCATGAAAGTGGCATGGAGCCCATGGGCCTGGGCGATGTGCTTGATGACCAGCCGGGCGGTGACGATGTAATCGGCCATGCGCAGGGCATCGGCCGGCTGAAAATCGATCTCATGCTGGCCCGGCGAGATCTCATGATGGCCCGGCCCGGCCGGGATCCCCAGGGCCCGCAGGGTTTCCACCATCTCGCAACGGACCTGATAGGCCAGATCCGTTGCCAGATCGAAGTAGCCGATCTCGTCGTGGGGGGCCGGAGCGAACTGTTCCCCCTCGGCCCGAAAGAGATAGAACTCCAGCTCGGGGCTCACCACATAGGCGTAGCCCATACGGGCCGCCCGCTCCATCACCCGGGCCAGCACCGCCCGGGGATCTCCGGCGAAGCGCTCCCCCCGCCGGTTCACCACCCAGCAGATCACATGGGCCGTTGTCCCCTGCCCCCGCGTCCACGGCAGGATGGTGAACGTGCTCAGATCCGGCTTCAGATACAGATCCGACTCCGCCACCCGGGCGAATCCCTCGATGGCCGATCCGTCAAACCATTTCCCAGTCTCGATGGCCTCGGGAAGATCTTCCAGGGGGATCGTCACCCCCTTCGGTGCCCCGAGGATATCGGTGAAACGCAGAATGACAAACCGGACGCCCGCCTGGCGGGCTTCCTCAAGCACGCGGTTCGGATCCACCGCCGGGCTGTGCATGGGACCTCCTTAGGATCGGTCGGATTTTCAGGGCCAGCTGCAACCGGAAGCAATCCTCCCAGCGCCTCAGATCCATCCCAGTGATCTCCTGAATCCGCCGGAGACGATAGGCCAGAGAGTTGCGATGTAGAAACAGGCGCTCGGCTGTGCGCTGCAGATTCCCATCACAGGCGAAGAAGGCCTCCAGGGTGGGGATCAGCTCGGCGTGATGTTCCTGATCATACCGCTCCAGGGGTCCGAGGGTCTGCTCGTAGAATTCCTCCAGGACTTCGCTCTCCCGCAGGGGATAGAGGATGCGATAGACATCCAGCCGCGAATAGGCCAGGGTGCGGTCTCCCCCCAGCAAGGCCTCCACCATCTGCAGGGACTGGACCGCCTCCCGGAAGGAGCGGGCCAGACCGGCAGGCCCGGCGTAGACTCCTCCCACTCCGGCCGCCAGGCGGGGCAGGCCCAGGGTCCGGACCAGCTCGGCCCGCAAGCCCTCCACCACGGCCTCCGGATCTGCCTCCCCTCCCGGAGGTGGGAACACGAAGGCAACGCCTTCCGCCATCGGCTGGACGCGACAGCGAGGGAAGCGGGCGGTGAGGCGACGGATGGCCTCGGTGAGGCGCTCTGCGTTCTCCTCCGCGTTCGGCGCTCGGAACACCGCTACTGCCATGGGCTCCTCGATGGGCTCGTTCAGGATCCGGGCCCGACGGCGCGCCTCTGCCTCGGGCAGCTCCCCGCGCAGCACCTGAGCGAGGAACTCCCCGCGCACCCGGGCCTCTGCCGTCCACAATGACCGCTCCCGGAGCAGCACCAGCGCGCATGCCGACGCCGCCTGAGCCACCGCCAGGCGATCCCGCTCCGTGATCCCACCGGAAAGGCTCAGGAGGCAAACCGCTCCGATCGGACGCCGCTCCAGGAGCACCGCCCCGGCCAGACAAATCCGCCCCGCCGCATCGGGTCCGAAAAGGGCCACTGGTGGCTCTCCCCCTTCCTCGCGCAGCGGCAGGCGTCGCAGCCAGGCCCGGCGTTCCGCCGGGCCCGGTGGAGGCTCTGGAGGACCCGGGAGATCCGGCCAGGGGCTTCCCTGAGCGTCCTCCAGCCACGCCCGTTTCCCCGTGACCTCCTCCAGCACGCGCAGGATGGCCGGGAGACCCTCCCCGGCCAGTGCCGCCTGCTGGAACCGGCGCTGGAGCTCCCGCTCGATCTCATACAGGGCCTCCCGACGGGCTGTGATGAACCGGGCGATCTGATTCGCCAGGTCGGCCAGGCCTGTCCCTTCCGGCAGCGCGAGCAGCGGGAGGCCGGCTTCATCCGCCAGCAAGCCCCAATCCGCTGGCACCGGACCGACCACTGCCAACCCCGCCGCCTCCCGTTCCAGGGCGAGCTCGAGGAGGGCGGGAAACGCAAGGGGGGGTTCCCGCATGGAGAGCAGATCAACGGAGAACAACAAAAGATCCCCGCGCTGGATCGCGGTCCGCGCCGGGATGGTTCGAAGAAGGGTGGCCCACGTTACCTCGTGATCCAGCCCGCCCCGGCCACCGATCACCTGCGTCCCCGGCGGCAACAGATTCTCCAGCAATTCCCTTAATGGCACCCCACGCATACGCCTTCCAGAACCCTCGCCAGCATCCCCCACGGCCAACCCCGATCAGAAGAGCCGCACGGTTTATCCCTCCGGTGGCTTTGGGATGCGCGGAGCGCCCTTGGCGCTCCGCGCCGCCTCCCCAATGTATACTACTCGAAAAGGATCCTCACCTCTTATTTATGGAAAGCGAAAGAAGACCTGTTCCACCTGATCCCATGCCGCTTCCAGCGCCTCGATCGATGCCGACTCTCCCGTTAGGCGTCGGCGGGCCGCCTCGCGCTCCAGAGGGATCAGCTTCTCCCGCGCTTCGCGGAGCATCTCCGACAGCAGCGCCCGGACCTGTGCTGGATCCCCCTGGAGGAAACGTTCCGAACGGGCGAAGGCATCCGCGTAATCGAAAGCCCCCTGGAAAAACTCCTCCAGCCGGGCGTTTAGGGCAGGCAGATGATCCGGCGATCGAACCCGCGAGATGAAGGGGCAGAGATCCTCCTCGGGGGCCAGACGGGCACACCCGATCTCCTCCTCCGCGGGCGGTCGCCATGCGGCCACAGCCGCCCGCAGCAGGGCCCATTCCTGGGAGAGATAATACCGGGCCCAGCGCCGTGAATCCGCCCCCGCCTCCGGATGAGGAAGCGGGAATACGGCGCTGCGGAACGAAAAGGAAAAGCGCTCGAACCGCCGGGGGATCGCTTCGAAAGCTGTCTGCAAACGCGCCCGGCGGTCCTCCCCGGTCGATTCCGACATCGCAAGGATGATCAGAGAAGCGGCCTGCTCGGGCCGCTGGGCATAGCCGCCCAGAATGCTGGCCACATACGGGGCATCGATCCCCAGCGCTTCCTTCCGATGGGCTGCTTCCTCCAGCACCCGCTCCGTCAGGGTAGGACGGAGAGCCTGCAAACACCTCCGCGCATCGGGGCCAGCCTGGGCACACATGAGGGCCTGGGGCGCCCAGCTGGACCACGCGGCGGAGAAGGATTCGCTCCACATCGGCTGGAGCGGAAGGTTCGCAAACGGGGAGGCCGGAGCGGATGGCTTCAGGGAGAGACGACAGCCGGCGATCGCGAGCAGAGCGATCCAGACAGCGATCGAAATCTTCCTACCGCTCCAGCGAATGCAACGCCTCATGGACAAGGCCTCCAGGCGCTTCGAGCCTCCGGCTTGATTTTTCCCATAATATCCGACAATATTCTTAGCGCAACCCCGGTTGCCTTTCGAGTGATCCCAGCCATGGGTTCAGGATTTGCTTCTCTTCTCCATCCTCCAGGCGGCAAAAAGAGACGGTGGGTCAGATGGCAAAGCAGATCGAGCCACCCTCCGGAATCATCCAGTGCGAGCGCTGGGCTTGGTGTTAGGGTTCCGGTCTTTTCCCGCTCCCATAGAGGAGGCGCCGATGCAGCCCTGGTCCTATCCAGTGGATCTCTCAAAGATCCGGGTTCGCTGGGAGCAGTTTGTCACCCGGCGACGTCTGGATCCTGATCTGGACCCGCTGGTGGCCGCTTCATGGGAACGATGCTTCCCGCGGTTGAATCCCCTGGCCCCCCCGGCCCTGCCCTGCCTGGAGGAACAAACCCTGGAGCGGGTGCGGCTCACCCTCTTCGATCTGATCGCCACGGCTCGCCCCATGATGGAGGACCTCCACCAGTTCACCGAAGGTTCCGGCCTGGCGATCGTGCTCCTGGATGGCGCTGCATGTGTCCTGGATGTCCTGGGGGATCCGGAGATCGTCCGTGCGGTGGAGGCCGTTGGGCTTCGGCCCGGAGTTTAC
Source organism: Thermoflexus sp. (assembly GCF_034432235.1). Lineage (NCBI taxonomy): Bacteria > Bacillati > Chloroflexota > Thermoflexia > Thermoflexales > Thermoflexaceae > Thermoflexus > Thermoflexus sp. Next base: position 25,281 of record NZ_DAOUCJ010000110.1, read on the forward strand.
TGGGGCGAAGGCCATGTGGGCACCAATGCCTTCGCCCTCGCCCTCCTGGAACGAACCCCCGCTCAGGTGGTCGGCGCGGAACATTTCCTTGCCCTTTATCACCCATGGGCCACCACGGCCGCTCCGATCTACGGCCTGGATGGACAGCCGCTGGGGGCGATCGGGGTCATGGCGCCCGCGGAGCGGGCGCAGCCGGACACCCTGGGGATGGTGATGGCCGCTGCCCGGGCCATCGAGAACCAGCTGCAGGCAGAGGCGAACCTGCGGGAGAACCATCAGCTCCTGGCTGAGCTCCAGGCCATCCTGGAGGCCATCGATCAGGTGGTTCTGGTCCTGAACGCCCATGGACAGGTGATCCGCCTGAACCGGACGGCGGCTCGCGTCCTGGGCCTGGAGCCCTCTGGGATCCTGGGACGTCCGCTGACGGATCATATCCGCTTGCCTCCCACCTTTCACGAAGCCCTATCCGATCCCACGGCCCATCGGGAAGCTGCAGGGGCCCTCATTGTGGATGGCGACCCGATGGAGGGATGGATCGGTCTGCATGCCGTAACCGAAGGACGACGGCATCTGGGATTTGTCCTGACGTTCCGGCGGAGCGAGCAGGTGCATCAGATGGTGGCCCGGCTGGTCGGCGCTCAGGCGCTGATGACCCTGGCGGATATCCCGGGCCGCTCCCGGGCCATCCAGCAGGTCCGCCAGCAGGCCCGGGCAGCGGCCCGAACCAGCCTCCCTGTCCTTTTGCAGGGGGAAGCGGGGACAGGCAAGGGGGTACTCGCCCGCGCGATCCACAACGCCAGCACCCGGGCCAGCGGGCCTTTCATCGCCGTCTCGTGTCGGGCGATCCCCCGGGAGTTGTTGACGATCGAGCTGCTGGGCATCGAGGGGGGAACGTTCCGAAACGGCCCGGCGGAAGGACGGCCGGGGAAATTCGAGCTGGCTCACGGCGGCACCCTCTACCTGGACGAGATCGAGGCGCTGCCGCTGGAAGTCCAGGCTGCGATCCTGCGGATCCTGGAGACCGGGGAGGTCATGCGCCTGGGCGGCTGGCGCCCCATCCGTGTCGATGTGCGATTGATTGCCTCCTCAGCGGCGGATCTGGAGCGACTGGTTGCGGAAGGGCATTTCCGGGCAGATCTGTATCATCTTCTGGCCAGCACAGCGATCCGGATCCCTGCGCTGCGGGAGCGGCCGGAGGATATCCCCCTCATTGCGGAAGCTGTGTTCCGACGCCTGCGCCGGGCTTCCGGGCGAACCTATCGGCTCACCGAAGCGGCGCTGCAACAGCTCAAAGCCTATTCGTGGCCAGGAAACGTGCGGGAGCTGGAGAACGTCCTGGAGCGGGCGGCCGCACTGAGCGAGAACGGGTGGATCGATCTGCCGCATCTCCCGGAGCGGATCGTGCGGGGGCTGACCGTGGAAGAGCCCCCGGAGCCCATCCGGCCGGTAGAGGAGCTGGAGCGGGAGGCGATCCTGCGGGCGGCGGTGCAGTATCGGGGCCGCCTCGGCGAGATGGCCTCCGCCCTGGGCCTCAGCCGCACCACGCTCTGGCGCCGCCTGAAGCGTTATGGCATTGACCCCGCCGCCTTTCGGGATCGCGAAAAAAGCCCGAGGCGCTCGCGGGTCCATATGTGAGGGTCCGTGGAAGAGATCGGCTATTCTCAGCGGATCAAATGGAGGATCGCCTTCGATGACCCGGTGGCTCCTCTCCCTGATCTGTGGGCTTTACATGATCCTGGCCTGGAGCTTCGCTCGCTGGACGCCGGCATGGCAGGTGCCCGACGAGCCAGCGCATTACAACTACATCCGCTTCATTGCCACCACGGGCCGCCTGCCCATCCTCCGGCCAGGGGACTATGATCAGGAATACCTGGGCCAGATTGTCTCCAGAGGCTTCCCGCCGGAGCTATCCATTGATCCCCTACGATACGAGTTCCATCAGCCCCCGCTGTATTATCTGCTGGCGGCTCCTGTGTTCATTGTGTTCCAGGGCCAGCTGCTTCCCCTCCGCCTGTTCTCCGCCTCCCTGGGCCTCCTGCAGATCCTCATCGCCTTCGCTGCGATCCGTCGGCTGTTCCCAGAACATCCGGCATGGGCGCTGGGGACCGCGGCGGTCTTCGCTTTCCTGCCCCAACATGTGGCGATGAACAGCGGGGTGAACAACGACGCCCTGGCCGAGGCACTGATTCTGGGAATATGGGTGCTGCTGGCGGAGGAATTGCGGAGTCACTCCCCTCGCAGGGCGTGGATTGGGGGGACGCTCCTGGGGGCTGGATTTCTCACCAAGACCACCGTCTACCCGATGGCCCTCGTAGTCCTCACAGCCGTCGGAGCGCGGATCCGCCGGGACCGCGCCCCGAGGGCAGAGGCGATGCGGCGCCTCATGCGCTGGCTGCTCCCGGCTCTCCTCCTGGGAGGAATCTGGTGGGCCCGCAATCTCCTCACCTACGGATGGCCGGATTTCCTGGGGCTGCAGCAGCATGATCGGGTGGTAATCGGTCAGCCGCGGACGGCGGAATGGATCGCCCGCTATGGTCTGACGGCCACCCTGGATCGCTTCCGAGCCTTCACCTTCCAGAGCTTCTGGGGGCAGTTCGGCTGGATGGGGGTGGTGCTGGAGGCCCGCTGGTATCTCTTCTTCGCCTGGTTGACCGTGCTGGGGCTTCTGGGCTTAGCCATGCACTTAGGCCGGGAACGCGCGCGCTCGCCCCTCTGGGGGTGGCCCGGGCTGCTGCTGACGCTCAGCCTGACGCTCACCGCCGCCGCCTACATCGGATATAACCTTTCCTTTGTGCAGCACCAGGGACGCTATCTCTTCCCTGCCCTGCTTCCCATCGCCGTGGGCTTCACCATCGGCTGGCTGGAATGGCTGAAGCGGCCAGCAGCGGACGGGCTCGCAAAGGCGTGCGGCCTGGGGATACTGGCTCAGGGACTCGTCGGGGGGATTGAGGGAGATCTCCCGGTCTTCCCGATGGCGTTGCTCCTCGGAACCGGGATGACCGCACAGATGGCCGCCCGATTCCCCGCGCTCCGTCCCATCCTGGCCCTGACGGCCTGCCTCGGCGCCTTCGCCCTCGATCTTTACCTCATCCTCCGGGTGATCCACCCGGCCTTTCAATGACGTTCCATCCCTCCGATGAAACCCCCACTTATTCCTCCAGCACCCGGTAAGTCGCTTCGATGATCTCCTCTCGTCCAGACGAGGTCCGCGGCTTCTCCGCCGGGGCCAGGTCCAGCAACAGCCGCCACACGAGCAGGAGGAGGAGCAAATCGTCCAGAGAGCCGATCCCGGGAATCATCAGGTCCGGCAGGAGATCGATCGGGGAAAGGATATACATCAGGGCCAGAAGGGGGAGCAGCCTCAACCAGCCCGGCGTGCGAGGATCCCGCACCAGTCGCCAGATCCGTCGCAGATCACGCCACCAGCTCCACAGGGTCCCCAGTCGATCCATGTCCGTCCCCCTTTTACTGGTTTATTTGGTTACGCCATTGCTCTTCCCCTGAGGGCTTCTGAAGCCGAGCAAAGCGCCGCATGGCCCTCACAACCAGCCTCTACTTGATTAACAACAGTTTAACAACAGAGCTTAACAAAAGTGAAAGCGCTTGACAGCTCCGGCACCTTTTCTACAATTTTGAAGTAGAAACGTTTCTACCCGGGATGCCATCGGCCCTTCCCCTGTATAACCTGCATGTCCGCCCGCTGTGAGAGGGAGGTGGATGATGATTTCGAAACGGCGATGGTTCCTGCTGGTTGCTCTGCTCCTCATCCCCGCTTTGCTTCTGGCCGCCTGCGCCCGGCCTGCCACGCCTGCCCCCGCAAAGAAGCTGGAGATCTTCTCCTGGTGGACGGCCGGCGGGGAGGCGGAAGGGCTGGAGGCGATGTTTGCCGTTTACCGCCAGAAATACCCAGGAGTGGAGATCATCAACGCCACCGTCGCTGGCGGCGCCGGCGCCCAGGCCAAAGCGGTCCTGAAGACCCGTATGCTGGGCGGCGACCCGCCGGATTCCTTCCAGGTCCATGGCGGGGCCGAGCTGATCGACACCTGGGTGAAGACCGGCTATATGGAGGATATCACCGATCTGTGGAAGAGCGAGGGATGGATGGACAAATTCCCCAAGCAGCTGATCGATCTGGTCAGCTATGAGGGGAAGATCTACTCCGTCCCTGTCAACGTCCATCGGGGTAATGTCCTCTGGTATAACAAGAAGGTCTTCGATCGATACGGCCTGCAGCCCCCCACCACCTTCGATGAGTTCTTCCAGGTGGCCGAGGCCCTCAAGGCGAAGGGGGTAACCCCGCTGGCCCTGGGCGACAAACTGAAGTGGGAGGCCGCCCACCTCTTCGAGACCGTGCTGGCAGGGGTCCTGGGCGCGGAGAAATACCGCGGCCTGTGGAACGGCCAGACGTCGTGGACAGGGCCGGAGGTGGCGAAGGCCTTTGAGATCTTCGGGCGGATGCTGGATTACGTTAACGAGGACCACGCCGCCCACACCTGGGACTCGGCTACCCAGCTGGTCCTGGATGGCAAGGCGGCCATGACCGTGATGGGGGACTGGTCCCACGGGTATTTCCTCTCCAAGGGGGCCAAGCCGGGCGTGGACTACGGATGGGTCCCGGCCCCGAACAACAAGGGGCTCTTTATGGTGGTGACCGACACCTTCGGCCTGCCCAAGAAGGCGCCGCATCGGGAGCAGGCCATTGCCTGGCTCAAGGTGTGTGGTTCGAAGGAGGGCCAGGAGGCCTTCAATCCGAAGAAGGGCTCCATCTGTGCCCGTCTGGATTGCGACCGGACGAAGTTCGACATCTACCTCCAGTCCTCTATGGATGATTTCGCGCGGGATCAGCTGATCCCCAGTGAGGTCCATGGATCGGCCGCTCCGGAGGGCTTCGCGACCGCCTTCAATGACATCATCTTCAACTTCGTGACCAACCGGGATGCCAAAGCGGCAATGGAAGCTCTCCAGAAGGCCTGCGTGGAGAACAAGATGTGCAAGTGAGGGGCACCCGACCGCGGCTGATGGCATCCCTCAAAACGACCGGCGCGGCGGGGAGCTCCCCGCCGCGCCGCGCGATTCGTAACCCCATAGAGTCCGGCCCTGAAGGCATCTCCTGGATCCTGAAATCCCCGGGGATTTCCTTCAGCCACGCTCCTCGATGGGGATGTATTCCATGTGCTCCGGCCCCACATAGAAGAAGCGCGGCCGGTAGATCCGGTTGTCCTTGCGCTGCTCGAGAGCGTGAGCGACCCATCCGGCGATCCGTCCCACTACGAAGATGGGGGTGAAGAGGGCCGTCTCGATGCCCATGGAGGCCATCACGATCCCGGAGTAGAAGTCCACATTAGGCTGGATACCCTTCTGCCCCAGGCGCTCGATCATCACCCGCTCGATCACCTCCGCCATCCGCAGCCACTTCTCCGTGCCGGCCCGCCGGGTGACCTCAAGGGCATACTGCTTGAGGATGTGCGCCCGGGGATCATAAGTCTTGTAGACGCGATGGCCGAAGCCGGGGATCTTCTTCTTGCGAGCCAGAGCCCGGAGCACCCACGCCTCCGCGTTCTCCACCTCCCTGATCTCATACAGCATATGCATGACTTCCTCGTTGGCTCCTCCATGAAGCGGCCCTTTGAGAGCAGCAATGCCCCCCACCACGGCGGAATATAGATCGCTAAGGGTGGATGTGATGGCCCGCACCGTGAACGTGGAGGCATTGCACTCATGGTCCGCATGGAGGATCAGGATCACATCCATCACCCGCGCGTAGAAGGGATCCGGCTCCTCACCGAACAACATATAGAGGAAGTTGGCGGCGTGGCTGAGATCCGGGCGGGGATGAACCGGCGGGAGGCCTTTGCGGGCGCGCCCAATGGCCGCCACCACTGTAGCGATGCGGGAGGTCAGCTTGATAGCCTCCCGCTCATGGGCGACCATTGTATCCTCTTCCGCAGAGTCGTCAAAGGCCGCCAGCATCGAAATGGCGGTGCGCAGCACCGACATCGGGTGGAAGTTATACCGGCGCCCGGCGCGGGAGATGAAGTCGTAAACCTCATCGGGGATCTCGCGATACTGTCGGAGGCGCATCTTGTAGACGTCTAACTCGTCCTGGGTAGGGAGCTTGTCGTAAAGGAGAAGGAAAGCAGTCTCCTCAAAGGTGGACTTCTCGGCCAGGACTTCGATGGGGATCCCGTGGTAGATCAGGCGGCCTGCGATCCCATCCACGTAGCTTTTCACAGACTCCGCTACAATCACGCCTTCCAGGCCCTTGGCGAAGGAAACCTCGCCAGGCTTCCCGATATATTTCACTTCCTGGGGGGTCACAGTTGTCGTCATGGCAACCTCCGGAAGGTTGAAAGGTAAAATCCCTGGCGTCGCTGCCTCCCCCCTTCGCGATCGAGCAACGTTCAGCCCTCTCTCACTGACCCCTTGCGGGAGAAGCTTAGCCGCCTGGCCTGCTCCAGATCTCCCCGCTTCCCCTCGCTGCTTCAATCCCTCTTCATGCTCCGGGAAATTTGATCCTTCACTTCAAATCTTAACCTGGGATCATCAGGAAGGCAAGGACAAAGGATCTTTCAGGGGTGGACGAGCACGCCTTCGACGTGCCCATGAAACAGACAGACGATGTCCGAGGTTGAATCATCCCCGGGGGAGCGGGGATGGGATGCGCCGCGGAGAGGCTCCCTTCTCCCCTATGTAACATTCATCTACTTTTTATCCTGGCATGGATCATCCGATCCATCCGCAATCCGTTTTAAAATGAACAGGAGTCACCCTGCGCTGGCCTGGCGCCTCTCGCTGGGGAATTCAGGACGGCCTCTCCCTTGCTGGCGAACAGACAAACTGGACAGGAATCGCACCGGTCCATTTCCTCCCGAGGACCTGGGGAGCCGGGAGGGGTTATCTCGTCTTCCTGATCGAAGCCCAGTTGGGTCAGTCCTGACGAATTCAAAAACAGGAGGACATTGATGAACAAGATGACCGTGCGCGATGTGGACGTCCGCGGTCGTCGGGTGCTGGTCCGGGTGGATTTCAATGTTCCGATCGCTGAAGGCCGGGTGACGGACGACACCCGCATCCGGGCCACGCTGCCCACGCTTCAGTATCTCCTGGATCAGGGAGCGGCCCTCATCGTGATGTCCCATCTGGGCCGCCCGAGGAAGCCGGATCCGGCTTTCAGCCTGAAGCCGGTCGCGGAGCGCCTGAGCGAGCTACTGGGCCGGCCCGTCCAGATGGCCCCCGACTGCGTGGGGCCAGAGGTCGAGGCCATGGCCACGGCGCTTCAGCCCGGCCAGGTTCTGATGCTGGAGAATCTCCGTTTCCATCCGGAGGAAGAAAAGAACGATCCCGAGTTCGCCCGGCAACTGGCCCGGCTGGGCGATCTCTGTGTGAACGACGCCTTCGGCGCGGCCCATCGGGCGCACGCCTCGGTGGAGGCCATCGCCCGATTCATCCCCGTGGTGGCCGGCTTCCTGATGGAGAAAGAGATCCGTTACCTGAGCCAGGCCCTGACGAACCCGGGGCGGCCCTTTGTGGCCATCCTCGGCGGAGCCAAGATCTCGGACAAGATCGGGGTGATCGAGAGCCTCCTGGCCCGGGCGGATCGGGTGCTGATCGGCGGGGGGATGGCCAACACCTTCCTCAAAGCCCAGGGCTATGAAGTGGGGGATTCCCTGGTGGAGGAGGAGGCCCTGGAGACGGCACGCCAGCTGCTGGCGCGAGGCGGGGATCGCCTGTGGCTGCCCGTGGATGTGGTGATCGCCGACGCCTTCGCCCCTGACGCCCAGGCCCGCGTCGTGCCCATCGATCAGGTGCCGGCCGGCTGGCGAATCCTGGATATCGGCCCGCAGACCGTGACTCGATATGCGGAGGAGATCCGGCGTGCTGCCTTCATTGTGTGGAACGGCCCGATGGGCGTCTTCGAGTTCCCCCGTTTCGCGGAAGGAACCTTCGCCATCGCCCGCGCGATCGCCGATAGCGGGGCGACGAGCATCGTAGGCGGCGGCGACTCGGTGGCGGCCGTCCACGCAGCAGGAGTGGCCGATCGCATCACCCATATCTCGACCGGAGGGGGAGCCAGCCTGGAGTTTCTGGAAGGCCGCACGCTCCCCGGCATCGCGGTCCTGGCAGATCGGCCTTAGAGGGCATCGTCCACCATGCCTGTGCGGCTTGTGCCGTCCGATCGACCCTGGGTGCGCATGACAATGGGGGCGGCCGAGGTGGCGGAGGACGCCGAGGGATTGCGGCTCACGCTGTTCCCCAACCCGGGGGATCGTTACGCGGATGCCCAGATCGATGATTACGGGGGCACAGGCTTCATCTGGCGGCCCCCGGTCCAGCTCCTCATCGAGGCCCGCTTCTCGCATCCCGCGGCCTCGCTGGTGGGAACCGCGGGGTTTGGATTCTGGAACGCCGGGGCACCGCCTGGAACGGCCACCGGGTTGCCTTCCGCCGTGTGGTTCTTTTTCGCCTCATCGCCCTCCCGTGTGGCCCTTGATCCTTCGGACCCCGGCCGGGGATGGCTGGCCATGGTCTGGCGTAGCCCAGGCGGTCCCCGGATCCCATGGCCAGCTCCCCTGATCCGGGGACTTCAGCGCCTTCTCGATCACCCCGTGCTGTCTCGAGCGACGCTGGCGGCCAGTCGGCGCTGGATCATGGTCTCGCAGCGCCCGATCCCGGTGGACATGACCCAATGGCATGGGTATGGCATCCGATGGATGCATGAGGAGGTTCTCTTTGAGATGGATGGGAAGGAAATCCATCGCGCGCCCTTTGCGCCCGCAGGCCCCCTGGGTTTCGTCGCCTGGATCGACAACCAGTTCCTGAGCCTGGATCCGGATGCCGGCATCTCCAGCGGCTTTCTCGCGGTTCGGGAGATCCAGTCGATGATATTGAGGCGGGTGGAAATCAATCGCATGGTCCCTAAACTGTCTTTTCTCCCCTCACCGATTCCAACTTGACTGCATACCTCTCAATCGTTATAAGGCTTTTCAGGCTGCGAGGGGCGATCCCACCACCTGGATGAGCGCTCCCTATGCCCTCCCAATCCCGGCCGCAGCAGCACCCGATCGGATCGAATAAAATAGAGGCGAGAACGGATGCGATGGTGGTGCGGGGGGAGCCGCACCACCATCGCCTTTTCCTGGAGAGGAGGATTCAGGGATGGTGGCCGTGCGCGCCTTCATTGCCGTCGAGCTGCCTCCAGAGATTCAGAAACGCCTGGCCGAGGTGCAGGACCACCTGCGCCGGGAGCTCCGGGACCTGCCGATCCGATGGGTCCGGCCGGAGAGCATTCATCTGACCTTGAAATTCCTCGGGATGATCCCTGCTTCTCATATCGATGAGATCATCGCGGCGCTGCGAGGGCTGACCCTGGAGCGGGGGCCCTTCGCGTTTGTGGTGGAGGGGATCGGCTGCTTCCCGGAACTCCGGCATCCCCGGGTGATCTGGGTGGGGGTCTCCGATCCCACCCGGGCGCTGGCGGCCTTTCAGCGTCTGGTGGAGTCCAGCATGCAGAAGCTGGGCTATCCCCCTGAAGATCGCCCCTACCAGCCCCATCTGACGCTGGGGCGGGTCGGCCGGGAGGCCACTTCGGCCGATTGCCGGCGGATCGCGGAGGTGATCGAACGAACCACTGTAGAGCGGCTGGGAGAGGTGCGGGTGACGGAGATCACCCTGATGCGAAGCGACCTTCATCCCCAGGGAGCGATCTACACCCCCATCGCCCGCCTTCCTTTACGGGGAAGCGTATAAACGGGACCGGCGTCTTCTGACGCCCGCTCGGGAGACCGGATGCTCCTTCTCCGCTTCTCTCCACATCGCTCCAAAAAGGAGAAGCCCTCACGCCTCCAGAATGTTCTCAAAAAACGTGACCGAGACCGGGCGGCCCTGCGCATCCAGCGCAACGGAGGCCAGATCCACCCGCCAGCAGGGCTCCGGCTCTTCCAGCTGCCCCAGGTAGGCCAGGGCGGTTTGCAGCAAGCGCTGGCGCTTGCGGGGAGTCAGGCTCTCCTCCGGGGCACCGAACCGATCATTCCGCCGGGCGCGGACCTCAATAAAGCGCAACCAGCCCTGCCCTTCCGCGATCAGATCGATCTCCCCGAAGGGCGAGCGCCAGTTCCGGGCCCGGATGGAATATCCCTGGGCCTCGAGCTGGGCCGCCACGAAGGCCTCCGCCGCCGCTCCCAGAGATCGACGGGAGCTCATCGGGCCTCCGGCTGGCCTTTGAGATGGAGCGAAACATCGGCGATCCGGAAGCCATGGCCTCGCACAGTGAGGATATAATCCCGGCTCGGATCCGCCTGGGCCAGCCGTTCCCGCAGGCGGCGGATGAGGGCGTCCAGCGCCTGCTCCGTGATCCCCCGGGGATCCTCCTGTGGCCAGATGTAAGCGATCAGCTCATCCCGCGAAACCACCGCGCCCCGGGCGATGGCCAGACGCTCCAGCGCCCGGAATTGCGCCGGGGAAAGCGGGGGATCCACCTCCCGACCGTTCACCCATACCCGTCGGGCCGCCCGATCGATCAGCAGACCGGGGACCATCGAAGGGACCGGAGCGGATTCCAGCGGGAGCGTCGCCTCGGCGCTGACGAACCGTATGCGCACGCACAGGGCGAGGGCGATCTCATCGCCATCCTTCAGGCGCTGGGGGGTAAAGGGCGCGAGCGGCTGCCCGTTGAGGAAGGTTCCATTTTTACTGCCCAGATCTTCAATGTAGTAACCATCGGCTTCGCGCTTGAGGCGGGCGTGCTGGCGGGAGATCTGCCGCTCCGGCAACACCAGATCGCATGCCTCGCCGCGTCCGATGAGCATGACATCCTGGTCAACGGGCCAGCGCTGCCCGGCGAGCTGCCCTTCGGTGATCACCAGCATCGGCGCCTCTGCCCCAACCATAAGCGCCTCCCACGCGGTCTCTCCCCGGGCTTTACTCTTCAACTCCACACCATGGGGTGAGGAATGAAAGAGATGCCATCTCCTCACAGGGGTTGCCAGGGGGCGGTGGGATCCCCCAGAGGGCGCCAGCGAGGGCCTTCCCGGGTGTCCTGCACTTCATAGCCCATAGATCGCAGGCGCTCCCGCAACGCGTCCGCGGTCGCCCAGTCCTTCCGCTGTCGCGCCGCCTCCCGTTCCCGGATCAGGGCCGCGGCCTCCGGCGAGAGCACCGGCTGGGGGAAGCCCAGCGCTCCCGGCGGTGGTTGCACTTCGATGGGCGGCGGGATCCGGATCGCCCCCAACCAGCGGATGGGGAACGTCGCTCCCGCTTCCACCTCCTGGGTCCCATCGGCACGCACGATCGTCACCCGTCCGAGGCCCAGCACCTCAACCATTTCCCTCTGGAAATCGAAAACCGCCATCGTGTGCTCATCGATCCCCAGGATCACCACCTCGGGCGGGAGGAACCGGCGCATGGCCTCGAAGCGCTCGCGGCCCATAAAGCACCGGCTGGTATCCACCTCCTCCCCACCCTCCTGGTTGTTCCAGTGGGAGACGATCGCCAGCTGCAGGCCGAAGTCCCCGAACAGATCCAGCCCTCGCACCCAGTGCGGGTCGTGGCCGGCCTTGTAGATCTCATAGACCGGGAGCGCCCAGGCGCTGACTGCGATGGCTGCAGCGCTGGCCAGGCCGAGGGCGGCCCCCTGCCGATGGCGGGCCACGAGATACCGCCAGGCGACGCTTCCCTGCAGCTGCCGGATCGCATAGGTGGGACTCCCCGGACCCATGAAGATATAGTCGGCCTCCAGCAATGGAGCCACCAGATATGGATCATCCGGGCTGAAGGGGGTCCACCGCTTGCGGGCCGGGAGGACCAGAACGCGGGGCCGGAACTCCCCCAGGCGCTCCCGGATGAAGTCGGCCACCCGCCCGGCCACCCGCGCGGAGTTCAGCTCAAAGCCCGCCGGAGTCTCCAGCACCGCCACCTTCACCGGAGGCTCAAAATCCGCCATGGCAACCGCGTGGCCCCGACGCCCACTGGGAGCCATTTCCCCCGACCCGAACAGCACGATCTTCCCCGGCCGTGCGCGACCCTCCAATCCGGAAGCCGAAGCAGCTGGACGCCCGGGCCCCATCCCTCCTCCTGGCGCAAAATCCAGGGTTTTGAATTCAACATACCGCATCCGGAGCAATCATGCTACTTTTGTCCGCCTGCGGAGGGCCTCACGCTCGTGTTACAAAAAGTAAAGTAAGGTGGAAAAACCCGGGAGGAACAACCGGCGTGGGGGAGAACCCGATCGGGGAGCGCTACCGGGAAAGCTGGCGGGAACGGGAGGCGCGACGGCGGGCTGAGGCCGAGGCGCGCCGTGCCGCCGCCCAGGAGGCCGCCGAGCGGGCCATCCGGGCGGTTGCACCGCGCTATCCCGGCATCCGGAGGGTTTACCTCTTCGGCTCGGTCCTGCGGCCCGGGGCATTCCGCCCGGATTCGGACATCGATGTGGGCGTGGACGGGGATGACGGACACGGGCTGTTCGATTTCTGGCGGGAGCTGGAGGCCGCGGCCCCCGGCTGGGCCTTCGATGCGCGCCCGCTGGACCCGGAGGATCCCTTCTCCCAGCGCGTGCGGGAGCGAGGACGGCTGATCTATGAGCGAACGCCTTCGGGTGCTTCGATCGGATCTGCAGGCGGAGTGGGCCCATATCCGCCGGATTGACAGCGCCCTTCGGGAGACCCCTGACGATCTCCGGGATCCCAAAGAGGCCATCGTGGCCGGCTATTACCTGCACAACCTCTACAACGCATGCGAGAACATTTTCCGCGGGATCGCGGAGGCCTTCGAGAACGAGATCCCGGACCCCTCCTGCTGGCACGCGCTGCTGCTGGAGCGGATGGGACGGGAGATCGAGGGAATCCGCCCCCGCGTGCTCCGGGAGGACACCTTACGCCTCCTGGATGAGCTGCAGCGGTTCCGGCATGGGTTTCGCACCCTCTATCGCTTCGACCTGGATCCAGAGCGCGTGGCCCGGGCGCGACAGGACGCCTTCCGCCTGGAACCGCTGCTGGAGGCGGATCTTCAAGGCTTTCTGGAATTCCTGCGCCGGATCGCCGAGGGGACCTCCTGAGGGATCCTCAGAGGAGCCGCTCGAAGAACCGGCGATGCCCTCGCAGACGCCCCCATAGGGCCCATGCCAGGAAGCCCGCCAGGCTGGCCATGGCCGCGCCGGTGCGCACCCCGCCGGTTTGCGGATCGATGGACTCGCAGGCCAGTCCGCCATCCAGAGGGGCACGCCGCACCACCTCCAGGACCACCGGGTCCGGATCGGTGAGCAGCCGGTTGGCCAGGTCGAAGACCCCCGGGAAGGGGAAATGGGGAGATCCAGGTCCCCCGAAAGGGCCGGAAAAGAAATAGGGGTTCGCCGGAGAAGCCAGCCAGCGCACCGTGTTCCGGTAAACTGGATCCTCCGGGTCGCAGAACCCGTAATACGCCAGCAGGCGCAGACTCCCGGGAGGTTCCTCCCGCAGCTCCCACCGGCCCCGGCGATCCCGTGCCCAGGCCCACATCGGCCCCTCCGGGCCTTCCACGATCCCGTGCGCGCGGATCGCTCCTGCCAGGCGTTCAGCTTCCCGCTCCCAGCGCGCCGCCTCCTCATCCACTCCCTGGCGCCGGAGGAGATCCGCCGCCGCCCGGAAGGCCACCCAGACCAGGACATTGTCGTAGATGACCAGCGGATAATCCGTGGGGTCATCGGTTGGGAGCAGGAAAGTCTCATACAGCCCGGTCTCCGGATCCCGATGGGCCTCGATCTCCCGCAGGAGCGTCAGGATGGCTTCGGCGATCACAGGCTCGCGGAGGAGATCCTCATCTTGGGTCTCGTGGATATAACGCCAGAGGGCCAGGAGCGGCGCGGCCGCCTGATCCAGCTCGAACCCCGGGTAGAGAGGAACGCCATTGAGATACAGCGCGTGATCGGCGATATGGGGGAGATAGCGCGGCAGACACCGGCGCAACAGCTGGCGCGCCCGCTCCGCATCGGTTAGCAGAATCGCCGGGAAAGACCAGAGGAACGCATCACGGCTCCAGAAGGCCCCGCTCACGTAATACAGCGGGCTCCGCGAGGTCACCATCACCGGCGCCCCGGTGTCCAGGCAATCCCCCTGGCTGAAGAAGTAAGCGAAGAAGAGGTTTTCGTTGAGACGGGCGGTCAGCTCAGAATCCGCCAGGGGGCGAGCCCGGGCTTCCAGCCAGTCTCGCGTCTCGCGGAGGAGGGCCTCAGCACCCCGACGCCGCAGGTGCAACGCCCCCGTCCGCGCTCCATCCGCATCGGGCGCCACCGCGACGTAAAGCACCGCCTCCACGGCTTCCCCGGGGTGGAGCTCCCGGGCCTGAAGACATCGATAGGTGAAGGGAGCTTCCGAAGCGATCTCCAGCGACAGGGGGGCTTCCCCCTGCCAGCCCAGGGCCAGGATGGGAAAGCCGATCCCGAATTCCGCCACCCCACTGCCCGTCCATGGATCTCGCCCGCCGGTCCACGTTCCAGTGAGGGGTCGGGAGGCGAAACGGGAAAGGAGCACCCTCTTCCATCGCCCTTCGAACCCGATGGTGATCCGGCAGGGAGGGCTCCTGTGGAGGTTCGCGCGTATCCAATATACTATCCCCCGCTCGCCGACCGGCGCCCAGACACGGCCCTCCAGCTCCAGATCGCCGGCACGGAAGCGCCAGGCCGGGATCCAGAAGCTTTCCCGGGACCACTCCAGGCGACCCCTCCAGTCCACCGGCTGGCTGTCCGCGATGAGGAAGGGGCGGATCAGCGGGTCACCATCGGCCTCGAGCAGGCCATTGAGGCGCTCATGAAGCACGCCCAGACGATGCAGGCTCCCATCCCGCCGATCGATCAGGGGGAGGGAAACCCAGAGGTTCCCGGTGGGCAGAAACGGCGGAGGCTCCTCCAGGACGGGCGGTCGGGTGATCAGCGGGTGCGCGCTCATCCCTTCATCCCTGTCAAGGTGATGCCCTCGATGATCTGCCGCTGCAGCAGGAAGAACACGATCAACATAGGAAGGGCGGCGATCAACGCCCCGGCCATCTGCCAGTGGATATTCGTCCCGTATTGCTCTGAGAAAAACTGGAGGCCGACCGGGATGGTGCGGCTGGCGTCGGAGCTGGTGATGATCAGCGGCCAGAGAAACTCCTCCCACGCCCCCAGGAAAGTAAAGATCGCCAGGGCAGCCAGGGCCGGACGCACCAGGGGCAGCATGATCATCCAGAAGATACGCCATTCGGAGGCCCCATCGATGCGAGCTGCGTCGATCAGATCACTGGGAATGGTCAACATGAACTGGCGCATCAAAAAGATGCCAAAGGCATCCACCAGCCATGGGAACATCACTCCGAGCAGAGTATCCTGGAGGTGAAGAGCGATGGCCAGCTGATAAATTGGGATCATGCGGGTCTGGAAAGGGATCATCAGGCTGGCGAGGATCATCACAAACAACAGATCCCGGCCCGGGAACTGAAAGCGCGCCAGAGCATAGCCGGCCATCGAGCTGGTGACCAGGACGCTGATCGTAATGAGAGAAGAGGTAATCAGGCTGTTCAGGAAATATCGGCCGAAGGGAAATTGAGAGAAAACCGCCCGGAAGTTCTCCAGGGTGGGCTCCTCCGGGATCCAGGTGGGAGGGATGCGCATGACCTCGTGCAGCGGCTTGAAAGCGGACGAGGTCATCCATGCCAGGGGCAGGAGCATCACCACGGATCCGGCCAGGAGCGCCAATATCACCAGGGAGCGGCCAATCCATCGTCCGGCCAGGGCCATTCCTCACCTCCCCATTTCAGTATTCGAACGGACGCTGCAGGATGCGAAGCTGAACCAGGGTGACTGTCATGATCATCAACAAAAGCACGATGGCGTTGGCCGCGCCGTATCCGAAATCGAATTGCTTCCAGGCCAGATCATAGATGTGCAGCACGAAAACCCGGGTGCTGTTCAAGGGGCCACCCGGGGTAAGATAAGTAAAGCCTCCAGAGGTCATCACGTAGGGGATGCTGAACACCCGGAAGGCATTGATCACCAGGATGACAGCCACGAAGACCACGGTGGGGTTCAGCAGAGGCAGTGTGACATGCCAGAAGATCTGCCATGGGTTCGCCCCATCGATCTCTGCTGCTTCCCGAAGCTCCCGGGGAATGGTCTGGAGCCCGGCCAGGAAGAGGACCATCGCGTAACCGACCTGTTTCCAGATCCCCGCGGTCATCAGGGCGGGCAACGCCCAGGTCGTGCTGGCCAGCCAGCCGGGCGGGTCGACGATCCCGATCTGGCGCAGGATCCAGTTCACGACCCCGAAGGTGGGCTCGAACAGCCAGCGCCAGACGAACGCAGAGGCCACCACGGAGGTCATCACCGGGACGAAATAGATCGTGCGGAAGACCCCGCGGCCGGGCAGCCAGGGCTGATTTAGGGCCAGGGCCGTCAACATGCCCAGCACCATCACCCAGGGGACCACCCCGATGGTCCAGATACAAGTCACCTTAAGGGATTGCCAGAAAAGGGGATCCCGCACCATGCGCTGGTAGTTGGCGAGGCCAACGAACTCCTTCTCCCCGAACAGGCTCCAGCGATACAGGCTGAGCCGGAAAGCCTCTACGGAGGGATAGAGCACGATGAGAGCGAACAGGATCAGACTGGGGGCCAGGAATCCATAAGCCCAGATCCACATACGGACCTGGCGCCGGATCCGAAGGGCCTTCCCCCTTTCCAGCGCCCATGCGAGGTTCCGGCTGACCATCGCGCCTCTCCCGACCAGGATGAAAATGGGGCGGCCGGAGCGTGAGCTCCGGCCGCCTCTTGATCTTCCAGGAGACCTTCCCTGCCCTTTACGGGCACTTCAGGATCTTCCGGACAACCTGCTCCTCCTTGGCGGCTGCTTCCTTCACCGCTGTCTCCACATCCGCGCCCTGGATGACGATCTTCTCCCACAGCTCCGACTGGATGTTGTCGACCTCCGTCTGTCCGACCTGCTCGACCGGCCGGGAGTAGCTCATGGACTCCAGGGCGACCCGGAATTTCTCATCGGTGGCCAGGGATGGATCGGAGACCAGGACTTTCAAGGAGGGCAGGTCGCCGGCTTTCCGGAACCATTTGATCTGGGCATCCTTGCTGGTGAGGAGCTGGACCCAGCGCCAGGCCCACTCCGGGTTCTTGGTGTCTTTGTTCACCACATATGCCCACACGTGCAACGGAGTGACCGGTTTCTTGCCTGCTGGGACGGGGGGCGGGGCCACGATCCAGTTGATCCCCTTAGCCTCTCGCTCCAGCCGGCCTCGCGTCACCGGGTGGTTGATGTAGAAAACCGCCTTGCCCTGCTCGAACTTCCGCTGCCCCGTGAGGAACTTCGGCGAGTCCACGGCCTCTGGGCCCGTCATCAGCTCGGCAATCAACTTCCAGGCCGCGATCCCCTGCGGACCCGCGTAATTCACCTTGCATGAAGCGGCATCCACCACGGGGCCATCGATGAAGCTATACATGGCCTGGGTATAGACCGCCCAGCGGTAACGGGTGTCCAGGCCAGCCTGAATGATATTCCCCTGGGCATCCCGCTTGGTGCATCGACGCGCCTGCTCCTTCAATTCCTCCCATGTGGCGGGAGGCCGGGCAGGATCCCCCCCACATTCCTTGAGAAGATCAACGTTGATGAAGAGGATCAGCGTCTGGACATCCGTGGGCAGCCCGTAATACTTCCCACCGGACTTGAAACGTCGGACGGCAGCGGGGATGAAGGCTTCTTCGATCTGCTGGGTGGTCATCACGCTCTCCGGCACCGGGGCCAGCGCCCCCGCCTGGATGAGCTGTTCGGCCATCTCCATGGGGATCTGGAAAACATCTGGGCCGGTCTTGCTGGCCAGGGCTGTCAGCAGCTTATCGAAATACTGCTCATAGGGGATGCTCTCAAACTTGATGGTGACATTGGGGTATTTGGCCTGGAATTCCTGGATGAGCTCGTCCACCACTGGCTTCCGGGCCTCATGGTGATGCTGCCAGTGGACAATGGTGATTTGAGGCGGAGGGGTGGGAGAAGCGGGTGCCCCCGGCGCGCACTGAGCGAGGATCAACGCGGCCAGCATAAAAAGCGAAAACCATGCCCATCGCCCCATGGTTCACCTTCTGAGAATCAAGATGATCCGTCCTCCAATCGCAGCAATCGGATAGCGTTTCCGGCAAAGATCTTCTGGATATCTTCCTCCCGTAGCCCGATCTCATAACAGATCCGCAGCTGGTCCTCCAGATAGCGGACCGCAAAGCCCCGCGGAAACCACTCTGAGTCGCTTCCGAAGATGATCCGCTCCGGCCCGATGGTCTCCACAAACCTCCGGAAGAGATCCTTCAAGGTCAGCTCATACGGCATCCAGCGGATCCACTCGTTGTTCCCGGATGTGTCCACGTAGATGTTCCGACACGCCCAGCACAGATGCAGGAGCTCTCGAGGATATCCGCATCCGAAATGTGGGATCACGAAGGGCACGTCGGGGAAGCCCTTGGCCACATCGTGCAGCCTCAACGGGTTGATGTTCTCATGCCAGGCAATGCCACCCCCACCCCCGAGGATCCCAAAATGGATAAGGACAGGGATACCCAGGGCTTCGCAGGTCCGCCAGACTGGATCCAGTGCCTCATCATCGATAGGCCCCCGCAGAGCAGGGGCCAGGATCTTGTAGCCCCGCAGCCCCAGCTCCTGCACTGCGCGTCGTAGCTCTGACGCGGCATCGGGGCGGAAGGGATCATGATGGGCGAAGCCAATGAAGCGATCCGGATAGCGGCTCACCAGCGCGGCCAGCTGATCGTTCCCCCCTCCCGTGAGAAAGACCACGCGGTCCAGACCGTAGCGGTCCACCTCGGCGGCCCAGCGCTCCAGCTGCACCTCCGGCGGGGCCATCGGCTCTTCCGGGAAGGGAAAGGAGTAGGCTCGCCACCACTGCTCCTGATACCAGCGGGCGTCCTGGCGCAGGCGCGCCAGCTTCTCCGGGCCAAAACGGGCTGCGTAGCGGGTCTCCCAGTCGGCCAGGTA
Organism: Thermoflexus sp.; assembly: GCF_034432235.1. Lineage (NCBI taxonomy): Bacteria > Bacillati > Chloroflexota > Thermoflexia > Thermoflexales > Thermoflexaceae > Thermoflexus > Thermoflexus sp. The sequence continues at coordinate 44,267 of NZ_DAOUCJ010000110.1, forward strand.
GTCCTCTGGGACCGGGAAGTGAGCGTGGAAGTCGATGATGCGAATCCCCCAGCGGCTGATGCGCGTCACCGCAGCGCCCTCCGGACTTGCATCAATCCTTCGAGCTCGAAGATGGCATAAGCCACCGCCCCCAGAACGCCCGCCCGATCCCCCAGGGCGGAGAGATGGATCTCCGGCATGGCTGGGACCACCCGTTCCAGCCTGCGACGGAGCCCGTTCACCAGGTAGGGACCAGCCCGGGCCACGCCGCCTCCCAGCACGATCATCTCCGGGTCGACCACCGCGATCACGCTGGCCAGCATGATCGCCAGATAGTCCATCGCCTCCTCAGCGACCTGAGCGGCCAGGGGATCTCCCGCCTCCGCGGCCCGGAACACATCCGTGGCCTCGAGGCGGCCTGCCTCGATGAACGGCCGCAGCACGCTCTCCGGGAACTCCCCGGCCCGCTCCATCGCCCGGCGGGCAATAGCCGGGCCCGCGGCAAGGATCTCCAGGCAACCGAAGGTCTCATAGGTCTGATGAAGAAGCGAGCGCTCCGGGATCACATATCCGATCTCTCCGGCTGCATAGTGAGAGCCCCGATACAGCTCCCCATTGAGGATCAGGCCTGCCCCGATCCCCGTCCCGATGAACACACAAACCAGGCTCTGCGCTCCCCGCCCGATCCCGAACCACCGTTCCCCGAAGGCGGCCAGGTTCACATCGTTCTCCACGAACGTAGGGAGATGGAACCGGCGCTCAATTTCCTCCCGCAACGGGAGATCCCGCCACTGGAACGCCGGTGCCCAGATCACCCGGCCTGCGGTCGGATCCGTCACCCCGGGGGCGCCGATCCCGATCCCCCGCACCGCATATCCGCCCGCGCGGGCCTGTTCCAGCAGCGCCTCAATGGCCTCGAAGAGCTGCCCCAGAGCTTCCTCCGGCCTCCCATTGGGCCGGGAAGGGCGCCGGATCTCCACCCGGATTTCCCCGTTCAAATTGGCGACAGCGCCTACCAGATAGGTCCCCCCCAGGTCAATGCCGATCAGGTGATAGGCTTCGTGATTCAAATAAAGCGACCGGGGGCGCCGTCCAGAGAATCGCCGATCCTCGGAGGAAGGCGCTCGCTCCCGCTCGATCACCAAGCCCTCTTCGATGAGCTGCCCTACCAGTCGCGTGACGGTAGCCGGGCTAAGACCCAACCGGCGACCCAGCTCCACCCGGGAGATCCCGGGCTGCTCCCGGATCAGCTGCAGAATCGCCGACCGGTTGATCCGCTCCAGAATCTCAGGCCGCCCTGCATGCATCCACCGGCTCCCCTGTTTTATTTTCATTCTAAAAGAAAATATGAAAAGGTCAAGGGGGTTTGGAAACCGGTTGAAGGCGATGGGTGCCTGGATACAGGGCTATGGGAGCCGGGGGCCTCAGGCCGTCCACCCTCGTGGATGGCAGGAGGAGCTTTCGCCTTGACCTTCCGTGGACGGGCATATCGCTGTTCGAGCGGCGCGGATGTCTGGATCCGTTCGGCCCGGAAGCGCGGGGAGGCGCTGGCGCTCGATCGGTCGAGGGGCCATGGGATGGAGCGCAGCGTTTTCAGGAAGGGGCGGATCCGGCCCTCCGGGAGGATGGGAAAGCCGGGCGGGAGGCCTTTGAGGTCCCGCGATAGAAAAGCTACAGTATCCTCACGGGTTCTTCGGTTTGGCCTCGAGGGCGATCTGAACCGCCTGGGCCCGGATGATCAGGTTGGCGCCCAGCATGCCTTGCATGATCGGGGTGATCACCGGCATGGTGTAGATGACCGTGACCGTGATCCGATCCCCCTCGTAGATCGTTGACGTCGGGGAGGACGGGTTCGGCTCGACGATCACCGCGATCTGGCTGGGATCCACCAGGGAGAAGGGGATCCAGCGGGTCTCGCTCAGGGCCCGGGTGTAAGCCCGATACTGAACGTTGTTGGGATCGTTGCACTTCACGTCCGGATCGGCGTCCAGGGGCAACGGGCTGCTCGGGTTCAGGCAATAAGGGTTCACGGCCGCGTAAAGGGCGCCCTCCGCGGCGGCGTCATGGATGGCCAGCCAGACCACAAAGGCCCGCCCCAGGTCGATGAGCCCCATCACCAGCAGGAGCAGCACCGTCAGGCTCAACGCCAGTTCCACCAGTCCTTGCCCGCGCCGCATCGTCTTCCCCTCACCGGATCAACTTCATCCGCGGCCGCCCGATGGGGCCCAGGCCCTGCTGGGCAATGATGGAGATCTTGCTGCCTGACAGATCGATCCGCCACGCCAGGATGGCCCCGGCATCGGTCACGATGTTGCCTGCGCTGGACATGCGGACCAGCCCCACCGGCGCGTAGATCAGGCCGTTCCAGTAGATATTGGGGGCACTCGCCTGGATCACTGGGTTCGTCGCATCCTTCACCGGGCTGAAGAACAGGAGGTTCTTCGCCGTATATGCGTAAAGCCTCGCGCAATCCGGCTGGTTATCCCCGTTGAGATCCGGACACTTCTGCTGCTGTAATGTGATCCGCCCGGTGGCCGCTACCGTGATGGTGATCGGCGCCGTCCATCCATCCGGGATGCTCACAGTCACATCCCCTTCTACATAATACAGGGCTTGATTCACCAGGCGATAGGTGCTGAGGGTGTTGGGGCCGCACGTGCCGGCCGTCGGCGTATAAGGGGCGGTGGGGCTCAGGGTCACCCCCTGATTCGAAGAAGGCTGGAGGCAGAATTTCTGACCCGCCGCCTCCCAGTGCGATCCACCAGGCCGGAATTCAGGGATCGAATATAGCCATTCCATTGTGATGGGAGGCGCCCCCACGCAATTTAACCCCGCATTGTTTAACTGATACGCTTCCCCCCCATACTCACATACACCGTTCTCCAGAACCACATGGGGCGCTTTGCTCGGATCCGCACTGGTCAGATTCAGCCCGGAGTTGGAATGGATCCCACCCTTCACATAGATATCGCTCCCGGTCAGGTTCAGGGCGTTCAGATAACAGGGGCCGTTCGTGTTCTCATTCTTGCAGAGGGCAGTCAGGGCATACTCGCCGGAGCTCCAGCCCGGGTAGTAGATCGCCGTGGCCTGGGCCGACACCCGCAAGACCGCGTGGCCCACGACCGCCGCCAGGAAGGAGCGGAAGGGGTTCTGGACCACGACCCGCACCCCCCGGGCGTTTGGAGGGACAGTCCCCGCGGGAATGGGGATCTGCACCGTATCCGAGATGTAATAGAAGGCCTGGACATTGGCGTTGACCGCATCCCCCGGTTGCCCCCCGGCGTCCGGGATCCCCTGGGCCTCCACGATCTGGTGAATGGCTTGTTGAATCGCCGATTCGTCGCCGACCCCATGCTGGGCGAACCACAGGGCGCGCGTCCCGGCCAGCGCGCCGGCGTCGGCGGCGTTCTGGGCCCGCCGCCGCTCGGCATAGGCGTGATTGCCATCGATCGCCAGCGCCGCCAGACCGATCAGCGCCGTCAGCATCAGGGCCACCAGCACCAGCGTTTGACCCGAGCCTCCTCGCGCCATCCTTCCCCTCTTGGCCGTCTTCCGCAGGGCGTGCAACGGAGCCTCCGGTTTTCAATGGGATCCTCTCGCTTCCCTGGAGAACGGAAGAACCGAACCTGGGCCGTCCAGCCCCCTTTTCCTTTACTGGCCTGGCATCTGGCTCGGGCCGAAATACACCCCATCCGGCGGAAACAGCGTCCGCCCGGACCGATACTGGATCTGAACCTTCGGCAGCAGCGCCTGGATCAGGGGGGTCACTGGGGTCGTCTGAACCCGAACCTCCACCACGACGCGGTCCTCCCGCTTGAGGACGAAATTCTTCCCCGTCGGCGGGCACAGGACCGGGGGATCGAACTGGCTGGTGTCATACCGGAAGGGCTCGAAGTAAACGAAGTAAGTCTGCTGGGGGATGAGGGCATTCTTGGGGCTTAACACCAGGGTCCCCTTCATGCGGTCCAGCATCGCGCCATAGCAGAACGCGTTCCACTGGTCCTGCTTCATGGCGCCGGAGGGCGCATTGGCCACGGCATAGCGCAAGGCCTCACGCACCCCGCCGGCCAGCTCTGCGTAAATCAACAGGATCCGCCCGAAGTCGGCGATGGCCATCACCAGGAAAATCAACAACGGGAACGCCAGCGCGAACTCCACCAATCCCTGCCCCCGCCGGCTCATCCTCACCCCCTATCGGTCTGGACTTCTACTTCTTCCACAAATGATACCGAAAATTTGCCAGAAAAGATACGATTTAACGAATTTCATACACTGGTTATGTTTTTATAACCGACATATAGAGGGTGAAATAAGCGATCTGATCCCTTCGGGATGGATTGGGCCGGGCTCCGATAAAGAGGGCGGGACGGCCTTTCCCTGTGGCCCTCTGGACATGGGGAGGGGGAAGGGGCCTCGGACCTCACCCCCCGGCCCCCTTCCCTATGAGGGAAGGGGCGCCTGAAAATCCCCCCCCGTTTCGGGGAGAGGACAGACTTCGGGGCTGGGCAGGATCCCTTCGGCGCTCCGCCTGGCCCGTGCACGGTGCTACAATGGGGACAAGAAGGTGCCTGCCTGCGTGACCCTCCGAGGAGGTTGTTTCCCGTGGCGAGGAAAAAGAAAACGCAGAGGCCAGCCCGCCGCGCCCCTCATCAATGGCTGCTGGGAGGGCTGGGGATCGCCCTCCTGCTTCTCATCGTCGGCGGGCTGGGGTGGTGGCTCCGATCCCAGAACGCCGCGTATGCCGCCTTTCAAGCGGCCGTGCAACGAGGCCAGCCCGCGCTCCAGCGCGTGGAATCGTTCCCCGACGAAGGCCGGGCCCATCTGGAACCCGGGGAGCGCGCGACCTATCGAACGGATCCCCCCACTTCCGGCCCTCACAGCCCGGAGTGGGTGAACCCTGGCTTTTACACGACGGAACAGCCCCCCGAACGCCTTGTGCACTCGTTAGAGCATGGGCACATTGTCATTTATTATGACGATCCGGGGCCGGAGGCGATCCAGACGCTGCGCACCTGGGCAGGCATGTTCACCGGCCCCTGGGATGGCGTGGTGGTCGTCCCGAAGCGGGGGCTGGGGCGCGCGGTGATCCTCACGGCATGGACTCGCATGCTGCGTCTGGAGCCCTTCGATCCCGATGCCGCTGCCGCCTTCATCGACGCCTTCCGCGGCCGCGGGCCGGAACACCCCGTGCGGTAGCGGAACCGTTCACCGGATCCGCAGGGCGGTCAGGAAGCGAAGGGCCATTCCGGTGGTGGAAACGAGCATGGCGATCGCCGCCCCTACCCCACCCCATCGGGGGATGAGCGCCAGGTTCATGACGAGATTCGTAGTGGCCCCCAGCGCGAAGGTGAGCAACAAACGGCCGGATCGCCCCTGGCTGATCCACACGGTGGCCCCGAGGCCGGAGAGGAACGCCGGGATCCACGACCAGGCCAGCCATCGCAGCATGGGGATCGCCGGAAGATAGCGCGTTCCGAACGGCAGCCGGATCAGGGGATCGGCCAGCAGGGAAACCCCCATGGCCATGCCCGCCGCGAGGATCAGATATCCTCCCAGGATGCGCCGGGCGCGATAGGCCGGTATCTCCTCCCGGGCCAGTCGGGGGAGCAGCGCCACGGTGGCCGCGCTGTTGATCAGCAACCCGGTCTCATAGAACCGATAGGCCAGGCTGTAGAAGCCCGCCTCGGCGGATCCCCGCAGGCTGAGCAACAGCAAACTATCGGCGCGGGCGTAAAGCGCCCCCAGAAGGCCGAAGGCCAGCATCCTCACCCCCTCCCCCACCGCTTCGGGCGTCCACATCCGCTCCCTCCAGGATCCGGGGGCGGTTCTCATTCGCCGGGCCGCCATCCAGAGCCCGAACCCATCCAGAGCCATTGCAACCGCGAAACCGATCCACAGAGCGGTCCAGCCCCATCGCGCCGCCATCGTCATCCCGGTGAGCCCCACCGTGCGGGTCAGGAACACCACCGTGGCCGCGCGATCCAGACGGCCGGCCGCTGCCAGACGAGCGCCCTGCCAGGAGATCCCCAGCATCAGGAAAAGGAGGGGCGTCACCAGCGGCAGCTCCTGCCGAATGGCCGGAGGCACCACGGCTCCCCATGTGGCCAGCGCAGCGAGCCCCCACAGGCCACCGATCCATGCCCCGCGCAGAAGCAGATAGGTTCTCGCCCGCGGACCGTCCTGTCGGGCCAGATCCCGAACCATCAGCATAGAAAGGCCTGTGTCGCCGCTCTCATGGCCGAAGCGCAGCCAGCTCTGGAGGGCGCTGAAACATCCGAAGTCCGCCGGGCCTAACCAGTGGGCCAGCAGCAGCGTCTGGAAGAACCCCAGAACCCGGGACCAGAACAGCGCCATCCCCCAGAGGGCTGACTGAACGGCCAGCCGTTCCCGCCAGCGGGCGCCGATATGCCCGCTGGCCTGGAGCCGCGCGATGGACTCGATGCGCGTCCGCAGGCTCATCATTCCGGTATCCGGAGGGATCGGCCTCAGGATACCACGGGCCTGGCGGCCCGGCGAGCCATGCCCTCACGGCTGTTGCGCTCGAGCCGCCCTCTGTATACTGGAGGGTAGCCTGCCCATATCCCGAGCCGGAGGATTCCCACCCATGCGAGCCCATTTCCTTCCGCATCCCGCCGAAACCCCGTTGGAGCTGCCCGCCGAGGGCTGGCGTCAGGTTTCCCTTCCCCACCAGTGGACCCTGGATGGCGTGGAGGCGGAGGTCGGCTGGTATCGGCTGGAGCTGCCGGCGGCGGCAGGGGCCCGTCGCTGGGCTCGCCTCTACGCCGATTACTTCGGTCAGGCGTGGGCCGACAGGCAGTTCCTCGGCGCTCATGAGGGCTACTTCGAACCGTGGCTGCTGGAGCTTCCCCGGGAACCCCACACCCTCTGGATCCGGGTGGCGGCGCCGAAGGAGCCCTACGGAACCGTGTGGCCCCGCCAGAAGCATCAGATCAAGGGGATCTTCGGTCAGCACGACTGTCGCCCCGGGGGCACCACCGCCCGCGGTCAGGAGCGGGGGACCGGCGGGCTATGGGGCGGCCTCACGATCTTCGAGACCGGGCCGGTGGCCCTGCTCCACCTCACCCATCAAGCGTTCCAGCGCCCCTCCGGCTGGCGTGTACGGATCATGCTCACCGTGGACGCCCTCGAGGCCCGCCGCGCGGAGATCGCGCTTGCGCTCCACCCGGAGAACTTTGACGGCCCTTCCCATACAACGACCCGAATGGTGGAGCTGTCCGCGGGCCGACAAACCTTTTCTCTGATCTGGGATCTGCCGGAGCTCCCGCGCTGGGAGATCTGGGAACGGGGATTCCCCCATCTCTTCCGCCTGGAAGCGCTTATGGACGGCCAGCGCCTGACGGCTCCCATCGGCTTCCGAACCCTTGCCCAGGAGGATGACTGGCTGATCCTGAATGGGCGTCGCGTGTTCCTGCGGGGGACGAACATCATCCCCACCCAGTGGCTGGCCGCTTATACCCCGGAGGATGCCGCTCGCGATGCCCGGCTGCTGAAGGAAGCCCATCTGAACGCGGTCCGGGTGCATGCCCATCTGACCCATCCGGCTTTTTATGAAGCATGTGATCGGGAAGGGATCCTGGTGTGGCAGGATTTCCCCCTCCAGTGGGGCTATTCGGAGGATGAAGCCTTTATCCGGGAGGCCATCCGCCAGGCACAGGCGATGGTGGACCACTTTGGGGCTCATCCCTGCATCTACCTCTGGTGCGCCCACAACGAGCCCACTCACAACCGGCACACCCTGGCCCCTCTGGTCGCCGCGGCGATCCGCGCCGCCGATCCCACCCGGCCGGTGAAGGAGGCCTCGGACTTCCGGGAGCACCCGTACCCGGGCTGGTATTGGGGGCACCTCCGGGACTTCCAGGCGCTGCCCGGCGCGCCGCTGCCCTCGGAGTTCGGGGCGCAGGCGCTGCCCCGGGCAGAGCTCCTTCGGCGCGTCCTCGGCCCCGGCGCCTGGCCGCCGAAATGGGAGACATGGGTTTATCACAACTTCCAGCCGGAGCAGACTTTCCGGGTGGCCGGCGTGGAAATGGGGGAGAGCCTGGAGGCCTTCGTGGAGAACAGCCAGCGCTACCAGGCCCGTCTTATCGAATTCGCCATCCATACCTACCGCCGGGCCAAAGGACAGATCGTCGGCTACTTTCACTTTATGTTTGTCGAGCCATGGGAGGGGATCACCTGGGCCGTGCTGGACGTGGAGCGGGTCCCCAAGCGGGGCTATTTCGCTCTGCAGCAGGCTTCCAGCCCGGTGCTGGTCTCCATCGTCCCCTATGTGGAACAGGCCGGGGTGGGTCAGCCGCCCTTCCGGGAGATCTGGGTCATCTCGGATCTGGATCGGCCGTTATCCCTCCGGGTCTCGCTCCGTCTGGAAGGGCCGGTGGCGCTCCCCCTGGGCGAGATGACCGTGGATCTGGCCCCCCAGGAGGCTCGCTGTATCTTCAATGTGATGGAACTGTTCGAGGCGCCGCTGGAGCAGCGGGAGACGCTGGATACGGCCAGTGCGATCCTGCGGGAATTGCCGCCAGGCCGCTATCAGGTGATCGCCGAGGCCCGCGAAGGGGAACAGCTCTGGTCGCGCCACACCGTGGAGATCGAGTACCTGGAGCCGCTGGTAAAGGAAGAGGGCGGATTCTGGTGATATCCCGAAGACATGGGGGTGGGATGATGGGTTCCCTCAGCAGCCCGACCTGTTCCACCACTTCCCGGCGCACCAGCATACACGCTCCGGAGACCCAATCCACCTGAATGGGCTCTTTCACATCCCACCGATGCATCGGCCCAAGGCCCAGCAGGGCTTTAAACCCACGGGCCAGCAAATACCAGGGAGACTGATCCCTTCCGAAGGCAAACGGCTGGGCGCGCCCATCGGGCATCCGAAGCAGCGGGGAAAGCGCCCCTGCTTTCTCCCGGGATAGAAGCGCCTCCGCCGCGGCCTTCAGAGTCTCCGCCGAGGCCAGCACATCGCTGTTCATCAGAACGATGACCCGACCCACAGCCACGCGCAGCCCCAGGTTCATGCCCCCGGCAAAGCCGAGATTTTTCTCGCTCCGAATCAGCGTCACAGAGGGGAATTTCTCGGAAAGAACAGCGATCGTATCATCCGTGGAGCCGTTATCCACCACAATGACCTGCCAGCCCCACGAGAGCGTCCGCTCGTAGAGCCTCTCCAGGCATTGCATGGCCAGGTCGCAGGTGTTATGGGTTCACACAATGAGGCTCAGAAAAGGTTCGCCCATTGCCTTCTGTAAACACCAACGGTCTGAGCGGCCACCGTCTCCTGGCTATATAGGCGGGCCCGCTCCAGGCCTTTCGCTCGATATTCTGCCCGCAAATCGTGGAACTGCCGCAATCGCTCCAGACACACCGCCAGGGCTTGAGCATCCCCCTCTGGAAATATCAGCCCCGCCTCCCCCACCACCTCCGGGATCGCGCCGGAGTCGGAGCCCACAACGGGCACGCCGCAGGCCATGGCCTCCACCAGGATACGCCCAAACTGCTCTTTCCAGACCCTTGTCGTTCGCGAGGGGAGCACGACCACGTCCACCTGAGCCAGGATCTCCGGCATCTGCTCCGGCGCGACAGGCGGAATCCAGCGCACCCGCTCGCCGATCCCCAGATCCCGCGCCAGGGCCTGAAGCGCAACGCGTTGAGGGCCCTCCCCGATGAGCCACAGTTCCACCCCTGGGCCCAGAAGCGCCACGGCCTGGAGCAGGACGTCCAGACCCTTCTCCGGCACAAACCGTCCGGCATAAGCCACCCGAAAGGTGGTGGGATCGGTGCGGCGTTCCATTGGGCGGAAAATGCGGGTATCCACCCCAATAGGGGGGATGACCTCAGCCGGCCCCGGGTATCCCATCTCCCGGAGCACCTGGACGGCCCCCCGGCTGGCGCAAAGGATGGCGTCAGCCTCCCGCAGGGCGATCTGAGTGACCAGCCGGACATACCACTTTTTGGGGCGATGGACATTCTGCCAGGTGTGCAGGATGAGCTTCGCCCGGGGAGCGAACCACCGGCGGGCCAGGATGATCTGCAGGGCCGCCAGGCTATCCGGCTCCTCTTCGGCATGGATGATATGGGGTTGAATCACCCGCATGCCAAAGGTCAGGGTCCGGTAGAGCGCACGGTGAGGATCGTTCATCCGGCCCCATATGGGCACCCGGAGGACCGAACAGCCTGGCACCACCGGGTTCACGGGTATTTTTCCATACTCATCCTGCCAGACGGCGGGGCGGACCAGCCAGAAAGCCAGGCCGGGCTGGGCGGCCATCCACTCCAGCTTGCGCTCCATCGAAGGAGCGCGGTAGCGGGCGATGTGGAGAACCCGGATCACGCTGGCCGACACGCCAGGGCCTCCAGGGTTGCGAAAATATCATCCTGGGGATGAGCCGCTTTCTGCCACGCCCACCCCAGCAGGCGAACGCCCCGCCAGAGCATCAGGGCCAGCGTCCAGGGGCGGGCGCTGCCATCGGCCAGGGCGCGCGCAAGAGAGCGGGTGGCCTGCCGGATCCAACCGGGCAACGGTGGAAGCGGGGAAACTTTCCAAACGCGGATTGGAACAAGGCCCGCCTTCTCCAGCGCAAGCCGGAGGGAATCGGCCGTGAAAAGAACCAGGTGGGCTGGAGGGCGGTACGCCGTCCATGTCTCCGGTTCCCGCAGGGCCTGCCAGTGGCCGGCGTTCGGGGTGGAGAGCATCAGGAAACCCCCGGGCCGCAGGCGCTGGACCAGGCGCTGCAGTTGCGCAACCGGATCGGGGAGATGTTCCAGCACCTCCCACATCGTGATGACATCCAACTCGACCGGCGGCAGCCCGTCCACGGAAGTCACGATGGGGATACTCAGTCTGCCCGATGCTTTTGAGGCCATCTCCTCCGAGATCTCCACGCCCATCACCTCCCATCCATCGGCCCGGGCCAGTTCCAGGAAATATCCATCGGCGCAGCCGATATCCAGCAAACACCCCCGCCGGGGCAAGCGCTTTGACAAAACCCTCAGGCGCCGGCGAAAGTGAGGGGCCAGGGCTTTATGCATCGCCTCGTAATTCCGGTAACCCATATCTTCGTCCCCTGCGAAATAGCCCGGGTTCTGATACATGGCCCTGACTTGCTCAACCGGGGGCACCGGGGTGAGATAGATCGTCCCACAGCGACGGCAACGCACATATGAAAACTCCCGTCGACGGATCATCCGGGTGTTCCCTTCAGACCATTCACAGATGGGACAGGCGGCACGCTCGTTCACAGGATTAACCTCCGAACCAGGCATGGGAAAGCCGACCACGCCCGACGGAGCGGGCTGAACCCCAGGTCCCGTGCTTGATCCAGCAGGGCATCCAGCATATGGAGATGGATGAAGACCTCCCGCCGGGCCCGCCAGCGCTCCTCCTCCGACGCCGCGCGCATGGGAGCCAGGCGGCGGAAGCCCGGCGCGGAGACGATCTCGATCAGCTTCTGCATCCGATGAAGATACGTATGCTCACGCAGCGTTCGCCGCTGGCCGGCCCGGGCGATGGCTTCCCGCTCCTCGTCATGGGTCAGGTAGTAAGCGATTTTTCCCAACAGGTCCTCGTCGTCCTGATACACCACGATCTCCCGCCCGATCTCGAACAGCTCATCCAGCCCATTGGCGATGGCATCGGTCAGGACCAGCGCCCCGCATGCGGTTCCCTCGAAGATGCGCATGGTGACGTCGCCCGCGATGCTGCAGTTGAAGACGATGCGGGACTGGCTGTAAATGCGCCCCACCTCCTCCGGCATATAGGTCCGATAGAAGTCATTGGTGTGGAACCGTTCGGCGATCCGCTTGAGCCTCCGGGCGCGGGCGGTCCGGCGATGGGCCTGGGCGATGTTACCCACAAAGCCCACCTCATAGATGCGGGGAAGCTGATGATCGTAATGGACATCGGGGGCAGCTGCCAGCGGCAGCCAGTAGACCTGATCGTGACCCATTGCGCGCCGGAAGCGCTCCAGGTAATCCTTCTGAGCGATGAAGACCGCATCGAAGAAGCGGGCAGCCTGTTCCCGCCAGCGCCCCAGATGGACATCGATCAGGTAGCAGGCGGTAGGGATGGGCAGGCGCTCGATCCCGGGTGGGAAGTAGCGGCCGGCCGGATCGATCCAGAGGTAAAGGTCGGGTTTCTGAGGGAGGGCGGCGATGAGCGCATCCACGGGGACCGTGGTGTCATAGCCGGCGCGCTGGGCGCAGGGAAGGCCCACATAGATGACCTCATGGCCCAGGGCCTGCAGGGCCCGCTCCATATGGTAGCCGGCAGCGGTGGGAAACCAGCGGTAGCCCAGGGCGACGCGCATGGCGCTATATCGATATCTCCTCTCCGCGCAATGCCGCTTGAAAGACCGAGCCCAGGAAGCGACTGGCATCCAGGATTTCCAGGACCACCAGCCGCCCATCCGCCGTCAGGTGCGCGATGATGGAATCCCCATGCTCCGCATGATCAATGATGCCTTCCGACATCACTTCAATTAGAAGCCCATCTTCCTCCCGATCATATTTTAACGCTCCCTCCTGCCGGTAGACCGCTCCAGAACCTCAAACTTGTAACGGGCGTGTCGGGTGTAGCGGACGGCCATCGCCTTGCTCCCGGGCTCCACTACTGGCGGCTCATCGCTCGGTGAGCATCCGGCCCAGAATCCTGCGCACCTGTTCCCGGTCCCTGGTGGCGAAGTACCAGTCAATGGTGCGCTTCAACCCTTCCCGGAAAGGCACCTGGGGTTCCCAACCCAGGAGCTTCTTGGCCAAGGAGTTATCGGCCACCCGGTTCAAAGGACCTACGGGCATATCGGGCCGGAAAACGATCTCTGCCTTATGCCCGGTGTATTCCAGGATCATCTTCACCGCATCGATTACCCGGATCCGTTCCATCGTCCCCAGATTGATCGCCGTGGCGTCGTCAATTTTCTCTGCCGCCAGGATCGTCCCCCGCACGATATCGTCGATGTAAGTCCAGTTGCGGACCTGAGTGCCATCTCCCCAGACCTCAATCGGGTTCTGGCCGATGAACGCCTTGGCGATCAGCGCGATAATGGCGTGGTTTTCCACCCCGCGAGGCCCATAAACCGTAAAATAACGGCAGGAAACGGACTTCAGCCCATATTCCCGATAGTAGGCCTTCAGGGTCAGCTCCGCCATGAGCTTGGCCCACCCATACATGTTGTCAGCATCGTAGGGCGGCTTCACCAGATCCTCGGTGAGGTAGATCTCCTGATGGGGATCGCCCTGCAGGTAATTCGGGTAGACGCAGCCCGAAGAGGCGAAGACGACTTTCTCCACCCCCGCTTTCAGGGCCTCCCAGAAAATCAAACCATCCAGGAAGAGATTGGAGGCGGGCCCGGCCTGATGCAGATCCACATAGCCGCGCCCGCCATGATCGGCGGCCAGGTGGAAGACGATCTCAATGTCCCGCATGGCCATCCGGGCGACCCCAGGCTCCCGAAGATCGGCCTGGATAAATTCCACCGTGCCCCGGGCGAGATGGTGCTGGATATTCTCCAGTTTACCGCTGGAGAGATCATCCACGATGCGCACTTTCGCCCCGCGCTCCACCAGGGCGTCGGTGAGATGGGAGCCGATAAAAGAGGCCCCGCCGGTGATTAAAACCCTGCGATTCATCCAGAAAGACATCTCATGCCTCCTTTTGTAAAAGTCAGAACTTATGCCAGGCAGCGCTGACGCAGGAAGAGGAAGTCCCAAAGGGAGATGGACCGCGCAGCTTCAGTTCAGACTCAATATACGCCAATAGAAAGCCTCCAGCTCCTCCACCCGGCGCTCCCAGTTCAGATCGGTCTCAGCGGCCCGGCGCGCATTGCGCCCAAGCTCTTCTCGCAGCATCGCATCGTTCAACAAAAGCCGGATGGCTTCCGCAAATTGATCGCTATCCGTAGCCAGCAGGCCCGCTTTATATTTCCGGATCAGATCCGCCACATCGCCAACCGGGCTTGCCACGGTAGGGCGGCCAGCCGCCATGTAATACATCAATTTGCCCGGCAAACGCCCCCGGTTCGCGGCTCGATCCGTCAAGGGCAGGCACATCACATCCGCGCATGCCAGATACCAGCTCAGCTCTTCATCGGGGACGAAGTCCGTCTGCCAGAGGCGATCTGCGATGCCGAAAGATTGGGCCTGATGGAAAACCCGCGGGTTTTTGGGACCGATGACCATCAACCACACATCGGGCAACTGCCGGATCGCCGGCATCACGATCTCCATATCTCCCTGCCCCATGCCCAGAAAGCCGATGATCTTGCGATCCAGGGGGACGCCCAGACGCTGGCGGGCCTCATGGACGGGGATGCAGCGGATCAGGTCGGTGGCCGCGCCATTGGGGATGTGGACCACGCGGTCCGGCGGGACGCCCGCATCCAGCGCCCGCTGCCGGAGGACCGTGCTGATCGTCACCACCCCATCGGCCCACAATTTGGACCGCACTTCCCACCATTCCTCGAACCTGCCGATCGCGGGCACACGGCGTTTGGGGACATCGTTGATGCCTCCCGGTCCACCCCACCAATCCGCCCAGTCGGCAATAAGCCTTGCGCCCCGCAACCGTCCGACGAAACCGGGGAATGAGGCGTTGGGCTTGTGGTCGAACATATGGATGATATCGTAATGATGAGCCAGCGCATGCAGGCACCGGAGCAGATTATCCAGCGGCCCATACCCTTCGCCGCTGTAGTTCTGGCCCAGGTTGGGCATCTCGGCCACCCGGACGCCGCTGGCGATGGACCAAGTGGGTTTCCAGCGATGCTGTCGGGAGACCGTCATCAGGGTGACCTGGTGCCCGCGGCGGGCCAGGCCTCTCGCCAGATTCCAGGCCCGCTCGTAAGTGCCCAGGTAGCGATAATTATGGTTGAGGAAAAGCAGGCGCATCCGCTTGCCCATGGCGATTGATAGCGCGGTTTAAGCCCGTCTCCATCATCAAGACCAGCGACAAGACCACAAGAGCCTCCGAAATCAGGTATTTGGCCTGAGCCAGTCCCGTGCCCATTAGAAGCGACAGAACAATAGAATCGGGCACCCAAGCCGTCAAGAGCCCCAGGGCACACAGGATCAGGGCGAGGCCCCTCCGGGCATCTGGCGTTCTGTCCCTTGAGGCCGTGTATGCACATAAGGCGCTGGCTGCGATGGGCAAGAGCCATACTGTATTCATAACCCAGGTCAGCGGCGCAGACAATAGAATCAGCACCAGGGCGTTTTGCCAATACATCGCTTCCTCGAGGATTTCCAGTCTCGAAGGAATGCGACGGCAGATTTGCCACATCCATATTCCAGTAAAGAGACCCAGAAAGATCAGCAAGGAGAGAACAGAAAGCTGAAGCTCCAGCCCTATCCTCCGGAGGACGGCACCCAGCCCGCGAGCAAGACTTGCATTGGAGATCGCGCGAAAGGATTCAACCCGATACACCGCTCCATCTTTTTGGGTATATCCCTCCGGAAGCCAAGCACGTCGGGCTTGTATGACCTCGGCGGGCACTTTCATCGCTTCCGTCCCACCTTCCCCAAATCGAGCGATTCTGGGCAATTCTTTCTGCAGATATTCCAGGGAGAGATAGGGGCTCATGATCAACGAAAGCAGCACGATGCCGGATAAGCCAAGGACGTAACCTCCAACGACTGCCCACCTTCTCCGTACAAGCAGGAATGGGACGATGTAAACGCAATGCAATTTGATCAAGGTGGACATCCCCCAAAGGAATCCTGCGACTACATCCGTATGAGAGCTGTTCCTTGTAACCATTAACCAGATGGCCAGTGTAACCAGGAGCAATGTGAGACCATCAATCTGCCCTCGCTCGAGGAGAGGGAGCAGAGGATGAAATGTGCTTAAAAAACAATTAGAGTCAATATCCGTTCCGGGGTTATTTTTAAACTTATAGTTTTTACTGTAATGAATAAAGAACAGCAAACAGAAATAAGATTTAGTAGCATCCAGAGATACTTCGCCACGCCGTAAGGGAGCAGGGCTATGGGCTGAAACAGAACCGCAGCAAGAGGAGGATATAAGAATCGGCTGTGCTGGAAGGCATCCACTCCATCCCAGATGGGAGGATCACGGGTTACATGGTTCACATAAGGTGAGAGTCCATGATTGAGAGCTTCGCCGGCAGTGTAGAAAGCCGCGAAGTCCATTTGCAAACTTTCCTCTCCGAACCGAAGCAGGAAATACACTAAACGGATGATTCCAACTAATGCCCATCCGGCGAGAAGAAGCCTGAGAAATAACCTTCGCGCTGAGATACCGGTCCCATGTTTCATGATCATGCTTTCCTCATCAGCCTCCACACATACCTCGCTCGCTCCCCTATTTCCTGAGGCCGCAGGGCAACGGTTAGGCTGTAAAAGGTCAGGAAGGCCCACGAGATTTTGACCAGGAGTCCTGCCAGGAGCGGCAGGTCCTCCAACGGAATGAACCGAGAGGCCACCGCATAGCCCGCCAAGGTCAGGGTGCCGGCCAGCAGGGGCACCCCCAGCACGGAGCCAGGGTTCACCGTTACTTCCTGGCGGATGTAACGGTGGGCCAGGAGGATTCCCATGAGCAATGCCAGTCCCACCGCCGCGCAGGTCCCCAGGACGCCCCAGCGCATGGTCAGGGGGATTCCCGCAACCCCCAATACCCCCACCTGGCTCCAGAGCAGGGTGGCCGCGCGGGCAGGCCGGCCCATCGCGCTCAACAACACCCCCGCGTTCTCCAGATGGGGCCGCACCACGAAGAAGGCGATGAGGATCTGGAGGAAGAGCGCGCTGGGTCGCCACCGCTCCCCGTAGAGCAAGACAACGATCTCCGGCGCGGCGATGAAGACGGCGATCGCCAGCGGGATCGCGACCATCCCGATGGCCCAGGTCACCATCGTCACGGTCTTCTCCAGCCGGGGCCGGTCGTCTTGCAGACGAGCGTAGGTGTAAAAGGCCGGCCGCGCCAGCACGGCGTTGAACAACAACCCTGGCCACTGGGCCATCCGGTAGGCCCGATCATAGTAGCCCAGGGCCGTCACCCCAGCGAAGGTGCCGATCAGGAAATTGTCCAGCTGGGAGAAGAGCATCCCGCCCATCTGCCACAGGCCAGTAGCCGCTCCGAATCGCAGGAAATGAGACGCCAGATCGAAACGGAACCGCCATGGATCCTGCCACAGCGTGGATCCCTGACGCCAGAGAACCCACCACAGGCCGAGCCCGAGGAAGCTGTAAGCGGTGGTCTGCGCCACCAGGCTCCATACCCCACCCCCATGCATCGCCAGCCAGAAGGCGGGAATATAAGAGATCGGGAAGATCAGGCTCTGGTAGAGGCTGGTCAGCTCGAAGCGAAGGCGCTTTTCTAATAATGTGCCCGCAATGCTTGCGATCCCTTCCAGACAGGCGGCGACTGAGAGCGCCAGGGCGGCCCGCAACATCGGTTCCTCATATCCCAGAAGGCGCAACCCGGGAAAGGCGAGCCCCATCAGGATCACGCCGCTGAGGGCCGCGATCCCTTCCAGAGCCACATAGGTCCCAACGGATGCCCCCGTGGTCTCTTTATACTGCCCGAACGCATAGCCCAACCCCAGCTTGGTCTGAAGCCGCAGCAGCTGGGCAAAGAACATCGCCAGGGCGAAAGTCCCGAAGGCTTCCGGGGACAGCAGCCGGGTGAGGAGGATGTTGGCGGCGAAGCCAACGGCCAGGGTCCAGTAGGCGCTCAGCGCCACCCAGATCCCCCCCCGGACCGCCCGATAGGCCAGGGGTGTTTCCTTCACGGGATGCTCCAAGGGCGCTCCTTCCACCGCCGGACATGGAGTTTCGAGCGTGAGATCCGCAGCCGGTCTCCGCTCCATGCCGGAACCTTCCATGGCCTATTATGCGAACCCAGGCAGCGAATTCAAGAGGGGCACTGACCCCCAGCGGGCGGCGGGGTCAGGATCCGGGGGATCCGGGAGGGAAACGGTTTCCTGTGCGGGCGGGCGCGCCGGGAGGATGCCCACCCGCACAGGAGGTTCAGGAGCCCCAGGGCAGGCTCTGCCCGTTATCGCTGAGGCTGGGGCTGGAGATGGGGGAGGATCTGACGGAGCAGGCGCTCCCGGGGCTGATACCCGATGATGCGGGCGACCTCCCGGCCCTCCTTAAACAGGATGAGAGTGGGAATGCCCATCACCCCATATCGCATGGCCAGCTCCGGGTGATCGTCCACATTCAGCTTGCCGACCTTGAGGACCTGAGCATATTCCCGGGCGATCTGGGCCACGATGGGCTCCAGGGCCTTGCACGGCCCGCACCACTCCGCCCAGAAATCCACCAGAACCGGCTTCTCGGATTTCAAAACCTCCTGCTCGAAATTCTGCGCGGTGACCACGACTTCATGCTCGCCCATCGAAGATGCCTCCTGGAAGGAAGATGCTGGATCTTGAAGGGAAGAACCGTTTTGAGTCTATGCGCAGGAGGAGAGGTCGTCAAAAATTGGGGTTCACGTCTATGATGCCGATGGAAATCGGCCTCCTGAGGCGCTGCGCGCCCCGCGTTGGCCTCCGCCGACGCGAGGATGCTTTCTGGCCGGCGCAGGCCGGCCATCGGCTGGAGGCCCCTTGAGGTCGAATTCATTCGACGCCCTAAGGCTGGCCACAGCCGAAGGCCCCTCCGGGCAAATGCCAATGCCCTCGACACATCCCTACACTCATACTGGGACTTCCGGGATTGTCTGCAACGCCCTTCTCTCTTACAATACAACAAAGGCCATCCTGGGAATCGAATTCATTCTTTGAGGAGGTGATCGATGTCCACTGAGCCGATGTCCAGCGCCCCCTCCCCGGCGCCCCTCTCCCAGAGAGATCAGCTCCTGGCCATCCTGCCCTGGTGGATCTGGTTCGTCGGACTGGCGGCCTTTTTCGTCTCCGATCTGCATCCCCTGGCCCGACGCCATGCCCTGTGGGGGATGGGCTACAACCTGGCCCTCAGTGTCCTGTTTGGATGCTGCCCTCTGTTGTTCATGATCATCTCCGGGGCCTCTGGAAGCGACGCGCTCCGATCCCTCTCCACCCTGGGGGGCCTGGCCGCTTCATGCCTGGCGTTCCTGCTCTGGGCCGGCGTCGCTCTCCTGAACACCTACGCCGTGCTCCAGAACAAAGGGCCATGGCTGCAGGCATCGCCATAGGTCCACAGGCGGTGGAAAAACCCGTGGGGAGGGCGGCGTCGCCCTCCCCACGGGTTTCTATCCGGTGAGGAAACCTCGGTCAGCTGGTGGAGGAGACCCCGGAGGGCGCGAGCTCGCCGAGGTGGAGGACGCTGATGCGGGCGGCGACCTGCTGGGCGATGGCCCGCAGGGCCTGGGCGGCCGGGCTGTCGGGCGCGGCGATGACGATGGGCCGACCCTTCTCGCCCCCCTCCACCACCCGCGGGTCCAGGGGCACACTCCCCAGGAAGGGCACTCCCATCCGCTCCGCCAGCCGTCGCCCTCCATCTTTCCCAAAGATCTCCGTCACCTTCCCGCAGTGGGGGCACACAAACCCGCTCATGTTCTCCACCACCCCCAGCACGGGCACCTCCAGCCGCTCAAACATCCGCACCGCCCGCCCCACATCGCTCAAGGCCACCCCCTGGGGCGTGGTCACCACTACCGCCCCGGTCACCGGTGCCAGCTGGGCCAGGGAGATCGCCACATCCCCCGTCCCCGGCGGCAGGTCCACCACCAGGTAATCCAGCAGCCCCCAGTCCACATCGGTCAGGAACTGCCGCACCGCACTGTGCAGCATCGGCCCCCGCCAGATCACCGGCTGATCCGGCGGCAGCAGGAACCCCAACGACATCACCCGCACCCCATAGGCCACCGCCGGGAGGATTTTGTTGTCCCGCGGCGCCGGGATGCGGCTCACCCCCAGCATCTCCGGGATGTTCGGCCCATAGACATCGGCGTCCATCAACCCCACCATCGCCCCCATCCCCGCCAGGGCCACTGCCAGATTGGCCGCTACCGTGCTCTTGCCCACCCCGCCCTTGCCGCTGCCCACCGCCACGATATTCTTGATGGATAATCCCTCGATCGTCTGCAAACGGGCGTGGGCCGGCACCTGGGCGGACAGTCGCAGGTCCACCGCCCGCACTCCGGGCAGGGCCTGCAGGGCGGCGCGGATATCCGCTTCGATACGCTCGGTAAGGGGGCAGGCCGGGGTAGTGAGCACCACGGTCAGAGAGACTCGATCCCCCTCCACCTGCACGTCCCGCACCATTCCCAGGGAGACGATGTCCCGCCCCAGCTCCGGATCGATCACCCGGCGCAGCGCCTGCATCACCTGTTCAGTCGTTGGCATCCAAGCCTCCTCGCTCGCCCGACCGGACTTATGAGCGGACTGCTGCCTTCTCCCCCTTCTTCGCCTTTTCCGCCTCTTTCTCCGCCAGCTCCCGGGCCCAATCCGAAGGGTGGATCTGCGCATGGTAGGTGTCCGGCTTCAGCAGGCGCGGCAGGTCGAAGAGCAGGGATTCGTAGCGTTCGTAGGCGGAGAGCTCGTAGTCGTGGTCCATCTTGATGGCGTCGAAGGGGCAGAACTCCGCGCAGAAGCCGCAGGACATGCAAATCGTGGCGTCGATGTAGAAGGCCTCGGGCTCCGGCTTCGGGCGGCCCGTTTGGGGGTCCGTGCCCCGCACGATCCAGATGCACTGGGGCGGGCAGACCTTGGCGCAGATCCCGCAGGAGGTGCACTTGATCTTGTTCTCCTGGGTGTCGTAGACCAGGAAGGGGATGTAGCGGAAGTTCTCGGGCAGCGGCAGCTTCTCCTTCGGGTACTGAACGGTGAACACGCCGCGGGCTCGCGGGCCCTGGCGCGCCGGGAGATGTTGAGGCTGATAGCGCCCGCCCTCGAACAGATAGCGGACATCCTCGATGTAGGAGTAGATGAAATGCTTCAGCGTGACGCCGAGGCCCTTAAGAATTCCAAGACCGTAGATCATCGCGGATCGCCTCCCGCTCCCAGGCTAACGGTCGACCTCGCCCAGCACGATATCGATGCTGCCCAAGATGACCACCACGTCGGCCACCTTGTGGCCCTTGCACATCTCGTTCAGGGCGGTCAGGTTGATGAAGGACGGCGCCCGGATGTGGTAGCGGTAGGGGTTGGGGCTGCCGTCGCTGACGATGTAAAAGCCCAGCTCCCCCTTGGGGTTCTCCACGCGCCCATAGGCCTGACCCGCCGGCACGCGGATCATATATTGCTTCTTGCCCGCCTGGATCTCCCCCTTGGGGATCTGATCCAGGGCCTGGCGGAGGATGCGCAGGGATTGCCACATCTCATCGATGCGGATCAGATAACGATCGTAAACGTCCCCGTTGTAGCGGACCGCCACGTCGAAATCGAAGCGATCGTAGATGCTGTAAGGCTCCGCCCGGCGCACGTCGTAGGGGATGCCCGAGGCGCGCAGCACGGGCCCCGCCGTGCTGTAAGCCACCGCGAGGTCCGGCGGAAGCACCCCCACCCCCTGACAGCGCGCCTTGATCAGCTCGTTGTGGGTGAGGTAACGATCCAGCTCCTCGATGGCCCGGGGGAGGCGGTTATAGACCAGCTCCTTCGCCCGGGCGATCCAGTCGTCGGAGACGTCGTGGGCCACGCCGCCGAAGCGCATGTAATTGCACATCATCCGGGAGCCCGAAGCCTCCTCGAAGAGGTCCAGGATCAGCTCCCGTTCCTCGATCGCGTAAAGGGCAGGGGTGAAGAAGGCTCCCAGATCGTTGAGAAGGAACCCGATGGCCCACAGGTGATTCACGATACGGGTGAACTCGGCCATGATCACCCGCAGATACTCCGCCCGCTCCGGCGGCTTGATCCCCAGGAGCTTCTCCACGGCGATGGCGTAACCCAGGTTGTTGCTCATCGAACAGATATAATCGAGCCGGTCCGTGTAAGGCATGTTCTGGAGATACATATTCCGTTCGCCGATCTTCTCGTGGTTGCGGTGAAGATAGCCCATGACCGGCTCCAGGCGCACGATGGTCTCGCCATCCAGGGTGACCACCATGCGGAAGACCCCATGGGTGCTGGGATGCTGGGGGCCCATATTCACGACCAGCCGCTCGGTGCGCAGGCTCTTCGGCTCCACCCGCTCTCCCGTATCGGCCCGGGCGAACTGCCCCATGCCGATGTAAAGCAGCTCGTCCGAGGTGTCTTCCGCCTGGTCCGGATCCCAGTCCAGCGGATACTGCACGTTATCGTGCCAGAAGACCCGATCCTCCGCCCGGATGTGATGGCCCGAGGGCCAGCGGCTGCTGAAGGGCTTGTGTTCCTCCTCGTAATAAGGCTCCTTCCAGTCCTTTCGTAAGGGATGCCCGTAAAAACCCTCCCATAACAGGATCCGCTTGAGGTTGGGATGGCCTGCGAAACGGATCCCCATGAGATCCCACGCTTCCCGCTCCTGGAAGTCCGCGCCCGGCCACACCGGGACCAGCGAGGGGACTGTGGCCACATCCCGGGGGGTGCGGGCTTTGAAGACCAGCGGACCGCCCCCCTCCAGGCGATAGGCATGGTAGACGACCTCGAAATAGCCTTCCTGGATGTAATCGACGGCCGTCACGCTGGACAAATAGCGATACCCCAGCTCGTCCCGGATGAAGCGGGCCGCTTCCACCAGGACGTCATTGGCGATCACCACACCCTCATATTCGGCAGGCTGCACGGCATCGCCGAATCGCTCCTTCAGCACCGCCAGATCGCCTTTCAATTCCGCCAGCGGCGCCGCTTTGGTTTTGGTCGGCGTGGTCATCCCTTCCCTCCTCCTGGAAGAACGCTGGCTCAGGCAGAACCTGCTCGGAATGGAGGGAGGGGCGGAAGATCCCCTCAGCCCCCGGTCATTTATCCCCAGAGAGGGTTACGATGCGGCCTCTGCGGATGCCTTCTGCTGAGCCCGTAATTCCGCCAGACGGGCCCGGATCTCCGGCAGGCGACGCGGATCGATCAGGTCCGGCCCCAGGATGGGCACCGGGATGGCCTCGGCCTCCCCTTTTTGATACCAGGGGACCTCCCGCACGGACTGACGTTCGATCTTGGCGTAGAGCTTGAGGAGGCCGTGCAAGAGGGCTTCCGGCCGCGGTGGGCAGCCCGGCACGTAGACATCCACGGGGATGAACTTGTCGATGCCGGAGACCACGTTATATCCCTCCTTGAAGGGACCGCCGCCCGTAGCGCATGCCCCCATCGAGATCACATATTTGGGCTCCGGCATCTGGTTGTAGAGGCGAACGATCTGGGGGACCATCTTCTTGGTGACCGTCCCGGAGACGATCATGAGGTCCGCCTGACGGGGGCTGGGGCGCATCAGCTCCGAGCCGAACCGGGCGATATCGAAACGGCTGGCCGCCGCGCAGATCATCTCGATGGCGCAACAGGCCAGGCCGAACATCATCGGCCAGACCGAGCGCTTGCGCCCCCAGTTGTAAAGATAGCTCACGAACCGATCGATGGTGGTGACGAAGACATTGTTGCGGAGTTCGGAGGGAACCGGCAGGGTGTTCAGATCGCGTAGCTCATCCATGGGCGAGCACCTCCTCCAGCCATTCCCGCTGGATTTCCTCCAGCCGCAGGGGATCTTTCAGGCGCGGATCGTCCGCGAACTCCGGCAGGGCCACCACCCACCGATGCAGCGTCTCCCAATCCACCGAAAGGGGATCCACGTCTGGATGAGCGGCCCGCAGGGCCAGGGCAATCGGATAGGCGTCTTCCCAGTAAAGCGGCATCATGTGAATCTTAGCACAATGTGGGGGAATCAGGCGAATTCCTTGCATCCTCATCGGAACCCCCCGAGGGGGCGCCGATCCTGGCGATGGGGGGATCCCTTTCCGCGCTCTCCCGGGCGGCCTAAGGGCTGCTGGGGAATCGGACAGAGGCCGTTGGGCCTAAGAGAGGCCGAAGGCCCCTTGAAAAACCCCCGGACAAGGCGCCCCTGCCCAATGCCGGAAGCGCTCCCTACGGGATCGGGACCTGGCCGAAGGCCGTCGTGTCGATCTGGGCGCGCTGGAGCCGACCGCTGTAATCAACGTAAACCGCCTTCCACTCCGTGAAGAACTCGATGGCCGTCAGTCCCGCCTCCCGATGGCCGTTGCCCGTGCCCCGGGTGCCCCCGAAGGGGAACTGGATCTCCGCCCCGGTGGTGCCGTGGTTGATGTAGACGATGCCCGTGGTGATGTCCCGGATCGCCTGGAAAGCCTTATTGACGTCCTGGGTGAAGAGGCTGCTCGAGAGGCCGTAGTTCACCGCATTGTTTATGCGGATGGCCTCCTCAAGATCCTTCGCCTCAATGATAGAGAGGACCGGGCCGAAGATCTCCTCCTGGGCGATCCGCATGTCGGGCCGAACCTGATCGAAGATCGTCGGCTCGTAGAAGAACCCTTTCCCGTTCACCTTTACCGGGTTGCCGCCGCACAGCAACCGGGCCCCCTCGGCTTTCCCGATCTCCACATAGCTGTGAACCTTCTTCACGGCCGCCTCGTTGATCAGCGGCCCCACGTCTGTGGTCGGCTCCAGGCCGTTCCCCAGCCGTAACCCCTTCGCCCGCTCCACCAGCATCTCGGTGAATTTCTCCTTGATGGGCTTGTGGAGGATCAACCGGGAACAGGCCGTGCATCGCTGTCCAGTGGTCCCGAAGGCCGCCCACAGGGTGGCCTCGAGGGCCAGCTCCAGGTTGGCATCCTCCATCACGATGATGGCGTTCTTGCCGCCCATCTCCAAGGACACCCGCTTGAGGTGTCGGGCCGCCCGGGCGTAGAGGTCCCGGCCGACCTCGGTGGAGCCGGTGAAGGAGATGGCTTTCACGGTGGGATGCTCCACCAGGGCGTTGCCCACCGTGGGGCCAGGGCCGATGACCAGGTTCAGGACGCCCGGAGGAAGCCCCGCCTCCTCGAAGATCCGCACGAACTCCGCGGCGGTGGCGGGCGTGTCCGTGGCGGGTTTGAAGATCACGGTGTTGCCGGCGACCAGGGCGGGGAAGATCTTCCAGGAGGGGATGGCGATGGGGAAGTTCCAGGGGGTGATGCAGGCGACGACCCCGATCGGATCCCGGATGGCCATGCCGAATTTGTTCGGCAGCTCCACGGGGGCGGTATAGCCCAGAAGCCGGCGGCCTTCCCCTCCGATATAGAAGGCCATGTCGATGGCCTCCTGGACATCGCCCCGGGCCTCCGGGAGCACCTTCCCCATCTCCTGGGTCAGCAGCCGGGCGATCTCCTCCTTCCGCTCGACGAGCAATTGCCCCACGCGATAGAGGATCTCCGCCCGCTTGGGCGCGGGGACCTTCCGCCACTTCTCGAAGGCCGCCGCAGCCGCCTCCACGGCTGCCTCCACATCCCGCTCATCGGATTTCACCACCTCGGCTACCGGCTCCTCGGTAGCCGGGTTGATGTCCAGATAGCGAGCCTCCGAATGGGATTCCACCCATTTCCCATTAATGTAATTCCGGATCAGCATGGGGGCCCCCTCGGCGCACATGGTTGCGTGGGGATTATAGGCCCGGCCGGGAGCCCGTGTCAACCGGTGCCGCACCGCGCTGACCTGATAGAGCTCCCCCCTGCCCTACTGGGAACAGCTCTCCATCCGCAATTCCAGACGAGAATCGCCCCTTCCTCCTTCCCTGGAGTTGGTCCGGGCCCCCCAGCTGCCAGCCGGGGCGCGTTGGGCGGAGGTCTTCCGATTGCGGGTGCCCGAGACCGCCGGCCCTACCCGGCACGATTACACGGTTTTCACTCACATCCTGGAGCCGCCCCAAACCATCTGGGGGCAGGAGGATCGACCGCCAACCTCACCCACGTCCCAGTGGCAGGCGGGGGTGGTGTATCCAGAGACCTACACGCTGCGGGTGAAGCCGGAGACGCCGCCAGGCTTCTACGAGATCGAGATCGGCCTCTACCGGCCAGACACCGGCGAGCGCCTCCGTCTTCCGGATGGACGAGATTCCCTGCTTCTGAGCAGGATCCGCGTTCAGTAAGCCTGCGGCGACCAGAACAGGATCGCTCTCCCTGCTTACGGGCTGGGATCCATAACAAGGGCCCGGGCCGGCTTTTCCCCCTTCAAGTATAATGTCCGTGAAAAGATTCACATGAGGGATCAGCCATGTTCACTCACGTGCGTGTCCCGGAAGATGGGAAGAAGATCGAGGTGCGGAACGGTCAGCTCGTGGTCCCGGATCACCCGATCATCGGCTACATCGTGGGCGATGGGACGGGGCGGGACATCATGCCGGCGGCGATGAAGGTCTGGAACGCCGCCGTGCAGAAGGTTTATGGGGGGCAGCGGAAGATCGCATGGGTCCGCCTCTATGCCGGCGAGGATGCCGAGGAGCTGTATGGGGAACGCCTCCCCGAGGAAACCCTGCGCGCGATCCGGGAGTTCGTGGTGGCCATCAAGGGTCCCCTCACCACCCCAGTCGGTTACGGCTGGCGCAGCGTCAACGTGCAGCTCCGTCAGAAACTGGATCTCTATGCCTGTGTGCGTCCGGTCAAGTGGTATCCGGGAGTCCCCTCTCCCCTGAAGGAGCCTCATAAGGTCAACATGGTGGTGTTCCGCGAGAACACCGAAGACGTTTACGCCGGGATCGAATGGGAAGCGGGCTCCCCGGAGGCCAAACGGGTGGCCGCCTATCTGAAGCGGACCTTCAAGATCACCCTGCCGCCCAACACCGGCATCGGGGTTAAACCCATCAGCGAGGGGGCCACCAAGCGGCTGGTGCGCAAGGCCATCCGCTACGCCCTGGAGAACGGCCGGCGCAGCGTCACCCTGGTCGGCAAGGGGAACATTATGAAATACACGGAGGGGGCCTTCATTCGCTGGGGCTATGAGGTAGCCCGGGAGGAGTTCGGGGATGTGACCATCACCGAGGCCGAGGTAGCGGAGGGCAAGCCGGCCGAGGGGAAGATCATCATCAAGGACCGCATCGCCGATGCGATGTTCCAACAGGTCCTGCTCCGCCCCGAGGAATACGACGTGATCGCCACCCCCAACCTCAACGGCGATTACCTCTCCGAGGCCCTGGCGGCGATGGTGGGCGGGGTGGGCATCGCGCCGGGCGCCAACATCGGGGACGCCCTGGCCGTCTTCGAGGCCACCCACGGCTCCGCGCCCAAATACGCCGGGCTGGACAAGGTGAACCCGGGCTCGCTGCTGCTCTCCGGGGTGATGATGTTCCGTTACATCGGGTGGAACGAGGCCGCCGACGCCATCGAGGCCGCCTTCACCCGGACCATCCAGCAGAAAATCGTCACTTACGACCTGGCCCGCCTGATGGAAGGCGCCCGCGAGGTCCGCACCAGCGAGTTCGCTGACGCCGTCGTGGCCAATCTCTGATGCCCTGTCCGTAAGGGCCGGGGGGCCCAGGCGCCCTCCGGCCTTTTGCTCGATGAGGGCTGGAAAGCGCGCTGCTTTCTGAATCCCCTGGAAAAAAGGAGCGAACCCTATGGACGATGCGATTGTGGTTGCATTGTTCCGATGCCCAGGCCACCGGATCCCCATGGAATCCGTTTCCGCTCTCCGCGTGGAAGCCGGCTACGGCATCGTGGGCGACTCCCATGCCCGGGAGGGATCTCTCCGTCAGATCCTGCTGATGGACCAGGAAACCCTGGACGCCCTGGATCTTCCGCCAGGAGCTGTGCGGGAGAACATCACCGTGCGGGGCCTCCCTCTTCACGCCCTTCAACCCGGAGAACACCTCCGGGTCGGCGAGGCTTTGCTGGAGATCACCAAACCCTGCACGCCATGTTCGCGTATGGAGGAGATCCGGCCCGGGCTGCAGGAGGCCCTCCGCGGCCGCCGCGGCATGCTTGCCCGAGTGCTGGAAAGCGGATGGATTCGCCGGGGCGATCTCATCCGGATCGAGTCCCGCGAAACATCCCCTTGACCCCCTTATGGCTTCCTAAAGCCCAAAATTCCCTTTTTCACAAATTTGTGATATATCAGAAGCGACAGAGCAGCACCGAGGCGGGGGTCGGTGAAATGGCTACCGTGCAAAAGGTTCCAGATATTGTGGTGGGGCGGCTGCCTGTGTATCTGCGGGCCCTTCAGGTGATGGCCGCCGAGGGCCGGGAGATCACCTCATCCCAGGAGCTGGGGGAACGCCTGGGGATCAGCTCGGCGCAAATCCGCAAGGACCTCTCGTATTTTGGCACCTTCGGCAAACAGGGGACCGGATATCGCATCCCGGATCTGATTGAACACCTGAAGCGCATTCTGAAAGTGGATCGAACGTGGGATATGATCCTGATCGGGGCGGGCAACCTGGGGCACGCCCTGGCCCAGTATCAGGGCTTCACCCCCCGGGGGTTCCGGCTGGTGGCGATCTTCGACAACGATCCGGAGAAGATCGGACGGCCGATCGGGCCCCACATCATTCGGGATGTGCAGGAGCTCCCTGCGTTCGTGCGGGAGCATGGCATTCAGATCGCCATGATCGCCGTTCCAGCCTCCGCTGCCCAGCAGGTGACCGATCTCTGCGTGGAGGCCGGCATCCGCGCGATCCTGAACTACGCCCCAATCCACCTGAAGGTCCCACCCGGGATCCTGGTGCAATATATTGATCCCGCTATCCATCTCCAGCAAATGACCTATTATCTGGATGACCCGGCTTGAGGCGCTCTTTCCCACCGGGAGATCAGGGCGCGGCTGGAGGTGAGGGCAAGGGGCGCCGCGGGGAAAGCTCCGCCCGGGGGAGCGAAAGGACCGGGGGGAGGCGCCGCCCCGTATCCTGCCCGCATAGACAACAAGCGCTCGCTCATGAAATCCGCCCGAACGGAGCAAGATAGTGCCTGACCCTTCGACCCCTGGCAAAAAGTTCATCGCCATCGCGGGGAACATCGGGGTGGGAAAATCCGCGCTGACCGAACGGCTCGCCGCGGCGCTCGGATGGGAGCCGTTCTTCGAGGCGGTGGACGACAATCCCTACCTCGCGGATTTCTATCAGGACATGGCCCGCTGGGGGTTTCACTCCCAGATCTTCTTCCTGGGACGGCGGCTCCGGCACCATGTCCTCCTCCTGCAACGGCCTCACTCGGTGATCCAGGATCGCACGATCTACGAGGATGCCGAGGTCTTCGCCAGAAACCTGTATGAACGGGGGGATCTGAGCGAGCGCGACTGGCGGGTCTACCGGGAGCTCTATGAAACGCTGTTGATGTTCCTCCCACCTCCTGACCTTGTGCTCTATCTCCGGGCCTCTGTTCCGACCCTCCAGCGCCGCATCGCCCTGCGGGGCCGCGCCTTCGAACGGGCGATCTCAGCGGATTACCTGGCACGCCTGAACGATCTCTACGAGGAATGGATCCGGCGCTTCGATCTGTGCCCGGTCCTCACTATCCCGGCCGACCGGCTGGATTTCGTTCAGCATCCCCGCCATCTGCGCCTGATCGTAGACAAGGTAATGGAGAAGCTTCAGGGGAAGGAAGAAGTCACCTTTGACGACGCCATGGATGATCTTCTCCACGAAAAACTGCCCTCCTGATGGATGAAGCGATATCTCGCTGAAGGCTCCGGAGGCTGCGAAAAAGCTCAGGAAACGTGCCTCTCCCCCCGCGTCGTCCCGCGGCCCGGGGAAGTAGAGAAGAGCGCATATTTTTCTCCTCCTCGCCTCATGGTTGCGCGAATGAATTTCCCTTGTTATACTTGGGGGAAAAGCTCAGGGCGGCGGCTTGCCTTCGCCGCGCGGAGCGCCCTGGAGCTGCCTCGACAACGGAATAAGAGCGCCGCTCTTATCCAGAGTGGGTGGAGGGACCCGGCCCGATGAAGCCCCGGCAACCTGCCCGCCGAAGTCCGCGGCCGACCGGCGAACGGCCGCGCGGGTAAGGT
>NZ_DAOUCJ010000111.1 GCF_034432235.1 Thermoflexus sp.
TCCACGATGGCCTTGCGGTCCACAGCCAGGGAGAAGGCCAGCCGCATGCGGGCGTCATCGAAGGGCGGCTTGGTGACGTTGAAGCCGTAGTAGTAGGTGCAGAGGACCGGCGCGATGTACAGCTCCTTGGAGAGCTTGGGATCCGCCTTCACCCGATCGATCTCGGAAAGCGGCACACCGGCCACATCCAGGTTCCCCGCTTCATATTCGGCGAAGGCGGGAGACTCATCCAGCATCCGGAAGACGATCTCCTCGATCTTTGGCTTCGGTACGCTGGGGATGTTATCCGGCCAGAAGGGGTTGGCGACCATCACGATGTGGCTGTCGTGGACCCACTCCTTCATCACATAGGGGCCATAGGAATGGTAAGCGCCGGTCTCCGTCCAGCGGTCGCCTTTCTCCTTGATCAGCCACTGGGGCTCCGCCCGCAGCATCCAAAGGCCGGCGATGTTAGCGAAGAAGCCCACCGGCTCCTTCAGCGTGAACTGGATGGTGTAATCATCCAGCACCTTGATGCCGACCTTGGTCGGGTCGGTGATGGTTCCCTCGTTGAACTCTTTCGCGCCCTCGATGAAGAAGGCCGGCACGTAGGCGTATTCGCCGCCGGTCTTGGGATCCAGGGTGCGGATGGCCCCATAGTAGAAGTCGTGGGCGGTCACGTAACGGACGTTGCCCTTTTCATCCTTGACCTGCTCCACCTCCTGGCCATTCCAGCGCACCCACGGGATGCCCTTGCGCAGGTAGAAGGTCCACACCTTGCCATCCGGCGAGACCTCCCAGCGCTCCGCCATCCCGGGCTCGACCGCGGCGGTCTCCTCATTCTGACGGGTCAGGCCAACAAAGGCCAGTTCGATGATCTGGATTGAGGAAGTATCGGTAGCCAGGGAAGGATCTAACGTCGGAACATCGCCAGGGCCCAGATTGAGGCGGAGGACTTTACGGGGCACGGGAGTTGGGGTCACCACTTTCTCCACCACTCGCTCTTTCTCAATCACCTGGGGGGTTGGCGTGGCCGCGGGGGCGCAGGCGGAGAGCACCAGGCCCACCAGAGCGACCAGCGAAAGCCACCACCATGCCTGTGAGCGGTTCATTGCACCTCCTCCTTTTAGCCTGATTCAGGATCGCGCTTCCCTGTGCAGCGGGGCCAGCGCTAAGACCCACGGCGCTGAGAGGCCAAACCCTCCTCGCGCTCTCTTTGCTATATATAGTTATAGCAACCTTCGGGGGTTTTGGCAAGAGGAACTCTGGCTCCGCAGTGTTCCGGTTGCTCAGGTCCGGAAGTTCTTCCCCCTGTTGTTCTTTCAGGAGTCCCCCTGGCCTTCCCCCACCTCCTTGGGTATGCTGGAAGGTGGATGGGAGATTCGAAATGCTTCCTGGCGTGAAGCGTTCGCGAGATGAGGTCGTTTTTCCCCATCCTTATCAAGCCCGGTTATCGCCGCCCAATGGAGGGGTGACCGGGAATTCTGATCCTGATTCGATTTGTCTCAGGGGGGTTCGATGCCGAAGCGGTCTTCTCCTGCAAGCCGGGAATCGGCCCAAGGCGCGCTGCTTCGATCCACTCGCGCACCACAGGTTCAGGTCTATCTGACGCCGGAGCAGGAGCGCGCCCTGGACGCCCGTCTGGCCCGCATCGAGGGGCACCTGGCCGCCGTTCGACGGATGCTGGCAGAGCACCAGGACTGCAACAGCCTGCTGGTGCAGCTGGCGGCGATCAAGGCCGCGCTCAATCAGGCGATCATCACGCTTCTGGAAAGCCATATGGAGGCATGCATCATCGCCTGCGCCATGGATGAGGACAGCCGCGCGGCCCTTGAGGGCCTGAAAGAGGCGATGGCCATCGTCCTGCGGAAGACGTAAGTCGGGGTGGCCGCGATGGATCTCCTACCGCAACTGTGGGCCTGGCTGGCGGATCCCAATGTGGCCTATCTCCTGCTGGTGGGCGGGATCCTGGCTGCCGTCGCCGCCTGGAGCATCCCGGGGACCGGGCTCGCGGAGGGCCTGGCGGTCCTGATGCTGGGCCTGGCGCTGATCGGCCTTCTGCGCCTGCCGATCAGCGCCGCCGGGCTCCTGCTGATCCTGCTGGGCGCCCTCCTGTTCCTTTCGGAGCTCTATTTCCAGAGCGGGGGATACCTCGGCCTGTCCGGGGCCCTGGCGCTGGGGCTGGGCGGCATGCTCCTGCTTCCCCCCGGCACCGGGAAACGGATCGCCCCCTTGATCCTCGTCGGAACCACCCTGATCGCGGCCGTCGCCTCATTCGGTCTGGCTTTCCTGATGCGGCAGCTCGGACGGCGCCCTCCCCTTCAGTCCCCGGAGCGGCTGATCGGGGCGGAGGGCATCGCCCAGACGGATCTGGATCCGGAGGGGACGGTCTGGGTGCGGGGGGAAACGTGGACGGCGCGATCGGCAGAGGGGCGGATCGCCGCGGGCGAGCGGGTTCGGGTGCTGGCCGTTCATGGATTGCGCCTGCAGGTGGCGCGCATGGAACAGCCCTCCAGGCCTTCCTCTGTGTATGCCGAATCCTCGCATCCCCCATCCGGGCCGGCGGCCGTGGGCGGCGGTATGGCCATCCTCCTGGCCGTCCACTGGCTCGGTTTCCTGGAATTCGATCTGTCTTCCGGGCATCTCCCCGTTCCGGCCGATCCCTCGCTGGCCATAGCCCGTCAGCTCTCCGAGCAGCTCGCGGCCCGTCCAGTGGGTGAGCAGGCGATCTCCACCCTCCCGATGGCCCTGGGGTGGATGGCCCTCGGTTTGCTTCTGGCCCTTCTCCTGCTCCGGCTGCGCGGCTCCTCGGGGGTCCTGGGGGACGTCATGCTGGGCGTGCTCATGCTGGCTCTATTTTTCTCTCTCCGCCTTGTGTGGATCTCCCTGCTTGGGCCGCTCCCCCCATGGGGCCTTCCGATCCTGGTAGGGATTGCTTTCGGTCTGATGCTCGGATGGCGCCGTCGGCCAGGATGGGTGGCGTTAAACGGGATGGGGCTGCTGATCTGCAGCGCGGCAGCGGTTTACCTGGGGTATCTGTGGACCCCTGTGGCGACGGCAGCCCTGCTGTTCGTGATGATGCTGTATGATGCGCTGGCGGTTTACATCTTCGGACACATGCAACGGCTCGCGGAGTGGGCGATCCGGGAGCGCGTGCCCCTCATGTTTTTCATCCCCCTGGACTTCCTCTCCTCTCGCCGGAAGAGCCCGGCCCTGATCCTGGGATTCGGGGACGCGGTTCTGCCCGCCGTTTTAACCCTCTCCGCCCTTCGGACCCATCCCACATCGTGGCCCGCTGTGGGGACGCTCCTCGGGATCCTGATCGGCCATGGGATTCTGGTTCGCGGGTTTCTTACGAGGGGAAAGGGCCACGCCGGGCTCCCTTTCCTCGCCGGGGGAGCGCTGCTGGGCTATGGGCTGGGAAGCGTGCTGGAAATGGCCCTTGGATAGCAGGTAGCGCTTTATTCGCTCGGGGAGGAGAGGCCATGCGGCCTTCCGGACAGAAGCCGAACCGCATCCGTCCTGCTCCATTCGTCGAAAAGCCCCGCAAGGAGGCTCCCCCTCATTGCATAATCCATGAATCCGTGGTAGGATACCCCCTGCTTTGCGCCTTTCCGCTCCCGCCTCGAGCGGGGGCAATCCCATGGAAAGGAGGACGTTCTCGTGCTGGTTTCACCGGCGCCTCGCATTCGACCCTATGAGTTAATGGTGGTTCTGGATCCGGAGCTGTCTCCGGAGCAGCAGGAGCAGGTCATCGAACGCCTCAAAAGCCTCATCACCGCAAATGGCGGGCAGATCCAGGAGGTGATCCCCTGGGGCCGCCGCCGTTTCTGTTATCCGATCCGGAAGAGGATGGAAGGCCACTACGTCCTCATGCGGGCCGAGATGCCGGCCCAGGCGACTGCCCCTCTGGAACGCGCCCTGCGCATCACGGAGGAGGTCCTTCGTCACCTCCTGGTTCGCCTGGATGAGGATTAAGATGGGAGGATGGAGCCCGACGATGCGTGGGTTGAATAAGGTGATGATCATCGGTCAGGTCGGACGGGATCCCGAGATGCGTTTCACTCCGAACGGACGCCCGGTGACGACGTTCCCGGTGGCCACCCCGCGGACCTGGATCGCCAGCAATGGGGAGCGGCGGGAGGAGACGGAGTGGTTCAATGTCGTCGCCTGGGGTGGGCTGGCGGAGATCTGCAAGCAGCGTCTGCGGAAGGGGATGTATGTTTATGTGGAGGGCCGGCTGCAGACCCGCGGCTGGGAAGACGCGGAGGGCCGCCGGCATTACCGGACCGAGCTGGTGGCGAATGAGATGATCCTGCTGGGGGAAGGGCGCGCCGCGCTCCCGGGCTTTGGAGAAGAGGAGGAACCCGAACCCGGAGAGGAGGCGGCTGAGGAGTTCCCCTTTTAGCCACCATCGGATCTCCGCAGTGTGTGTCCTGTCGGATTCGAGTTCAACCCCGTGGATTCTGACGAGATCCTTTGTCTGAGAGGAGGTTGGCCTTGGCGGAAGAACGGAATGCGATCGAAAGCCCGGCGTCGGAGGCCGTGGAAGCCGCTGTGGAGGGCGCGGCTCCGGC
Source organism: Thermoflexus sp. (assembly GCF_034432235.1). NCBI lineage: Bacteria > Bacillati > Chloroflexota > Thermoflexia > Thermoflexales > Thermoflexaceae > Thermoflexus > Thermoflexus sp. Next base: position 4,557 of record NZ_DAOUCJ010000111.1, read on the forward strand.
TGCGGTGTCTCCGGCGGCCCCTGCGAAGGCCGCTCCGGTGCGCCGTTATGTGCAGCCGCCACGCCTGTGTTATTTCTGTGTCGAGCGTGTGACGATCGACTATAAGAACGTCGACCTGCTGCGCCGTTTTGTGAACGAGCGGGCGCGCATCAAGCCCCGCCGCCAGACGGGCACATGCGCCAAACACCAGCGGCGCCTCTCGGTGGCGATCAAGCGGGCGCGCCACCTGGGGCTTCTCCCGTTCACGGCCGAGCATGTCCGCAAATACGGCTGGGGAGGGGTCTGAGTCCGCCCGGCGGCTCCCGGATCGCCGTGGCTTCGCCCGGCTGGGTTCGGGCGGCATCCGACCCCGGGAGGGATTCAGGGAACGGGGCGCGAGGGGCGCGCCCCGTTCCCCTATCTGCGCTCAACCCGGCCTTCAGAAACCGCAGGGGATAAGTCCGGCATGGCTCGAAAACCGACCAGCATCAACCGCAAAGCGCTCTCCCGGGCGGAACGGGAAGCCCGGATCCAGCGCTGGATCCTGCTGGCCACCGCCGGGGTGGTGGCTCTGGCGATCCTGATCCTCGCCGGCGGTTTTTTTTATGAGAAGATGATCTGGCCGGATCAGCCGGTGGCTTCCGTGGATGGCCGGCCGATCCGAACCCGGGAGTTCCAGAAGCGGTTCCGGTTTGTGGAGGATTCACTGCGACGGCAGGCGGCTCTCCTGGAGCGGGAGAGCGCCTCCCTCAACCCGAACGATCCCGCGCAGGCCACCATCGCAGCCCTTTATCGGCAGCAGATCCGGCAAATCAACCTCCAGCTGGAAGATCCTGTCCTCCTGGGCCGGGCCGTCCTCCAGCAGATGATCGACGAGCGGCTGATCCAAGCGGAGGCCGAACGGCGCGGGATCCGGGTTCCCTCAGAGGCGATCGATCGGGAGATCGAGCGCCGCTTCGGCTTCGTTCGGGAGACGCCGACCCCGGCCGGATCCCCCACGCCGACCATCACCCCGGGCCCCGGAACCCCTGGGCCCACCCCTCTTCCCACACCCACCCCGATGTCGGAAGCCAGCTTCCGGGCCCTGTATGCAGCCCAGCTCAAGCGGTGGGAGGGGGAACTCGGGTTCACGGAGGCGGATTACCGGGCTATGATCGAGGCGGAGTTGCTCGAACAGCAGTTGCGGGAGGCGTTCGCCCGGGAGGTGCCCACCCATGAGGAGCAGGTGGATGTCCGTATGATCACCGCGGAGACGCTGGATCTGGCGAACGAGCTGTATCGCCGGGTTCAGGCAGAGGGCTTTGAGAAGGTCTTCGCGGACGTGGAGGCCGGCCGGGTGGTCAGCGCCACCGCCCAGAACATGGGCTGGACGCCGGTGGGCGGGCTGGGGTCGTTATATGGGACGGAGCTGGAGAAGATCGTTTTCGCCACCCCGGTTCTGTCGACGACGTCCGTGATCACCTCGCCGGTGGGTTATCACATCGTCTTCGTGGCCGGCCGGGAGGATCGGGAGCTCGCCCCTTATTATCTGGAGGCGCGTCAGCGACAGGTCTTCGAGGACTGGCTCCAGAAACAGCGCACCGATCCGAATCGGGTGCGCTATTTCGACTGGCAGAACCGGCTTCCGCGCCCGACCATAGCCCGCTCCGCGCCGCGTTAGAGGAACTCAAAAGATCCAGGAACGAAAAACGCCCCGGGATGCCGAGCACCCCGGGGCGTGAAGTGCAAAGAGGCGGCGGTGGGAATCGAACCCACGTCTGGGGTTTTGCAGACCCCCGCCTGGACCACTCGGCTACGCCGCCGCAGAGCGGGCGACGGGACTCGAACCCGCGACCTCCTCCATGGCAAGGAGGCGCTCCACCAGCTGAGCTACGCCCGCATGCTCCATGCCGAGAGGCGGAATCGAACCGCCGACCCCCCGGTTTTCAGCCGGGTGCTCTACCAACTGAGCTATCTCGGCTTTCCCTCACTTAATATCTAACACGGCCAGGGGGGTTTGTCAAGCCCGCTGGCGCCGTCGGAACCTTGGAGCGCTGGGTCTTCTCGTGAAGGCGCTTTCGGGGCTGCTCCGCTTCCTATCGGACCTCCCCTATGTTCGTTTGAAGGAGCCGCTATATCTCCCCCACGACATCGGCCAAAGGCCGGCCTTTGGTTTCGTAAGGCAGCGACAAAGCGGCCACCCCGGAGATCAGATACGCCGCTGCGAAGGCCGTCAGGGCCAGTGGCATAGAGACCCCCAGCAGGTATCCCCCAAGGGTCGGCGCGAGAGCCCCCGCGATCCGGGTCATCCCGCTGGCCGCGCCCATGCCCGTTGTGCGCAGCTGGGTGGGATAGGCCTCGGGGGTGTAGGCATACAGCGCGCCCCATGCCCCCAGCGCGAAGAACGACATCCAGATCGCCGCCCCTACATAGGCCGGCAGGGAGACGGCCGCAGCAAACAGATAGGTGAAGATCCCGCTGGCGATCAGATACAGCCCCAGGGTCTTCCGCCGCCCGATCTGCTCGACCAGATAGGCCGCTGAGAAATAGCCCGGGAGCTGGGCCACGGTCAGGATGAAGATATATTCATAGGAGCGGAGGAAGGTCAAGCCGCGCTGCACGAACAGAGTGGGCAGCCAGGTGAAGACGCCGTAGTAGCCCAGGGAGATCCCGAACCAGATCAGCCACAGCAGCGCCGTGGTCCGCGTGTAGGGCCGACGCCACAGATCCCCTACGGTGACCGGCGGCGCCGGCGGCGCCACCAGCCGGATCCCATCCGGGAGCGGGGCGCCGTTCTCCCGGGCGACCTGGGCCAGAACGGCACGGGCCTCCTCCTCGCGCCCGTGGATCAGCAGGAAGCGTGGGGATTCGGGGACATACCGGCGGATCCAGAAGACGATGAGGCCGGGCAGAGCGGAGATCGCCAGGAGAGGCCGCCATCCCACCCGCGGCACGATCAGCCAGGCCAGCCCCGCGGCGATCAGGGCCCCCAGCGCCCAGAAGGCCTCCAGATAAACCAGGTAACGCCCTCGCTGCTGGCGGGGCAGATACTCCGCGAAGATGGCATAGTCCACCGGCAATGTGCCCCCTACTCCGAATCCGGTGAGCGCGCGCAGGAGGACCAGGGTGGCGAAATTCGGGGAGAGGGCGGAAAGCAAGCCGAATCCGGAGTCGATCAGCACCGTCAGGATGAACCCCAGTTTGCGCCCGATGCGATCGGAGAGCGTCCCCCAGAACCAGGCACCGGCCAGCATCCCTAAGAAGATCGCTGTGCCCAACAGACCCGCCTGGGCCGTTGTCAGCCCCCACTCCTGACGGATGGCCGGCAGTGCGAAGGAGATCAGCAGCACCTCCATGGCGTCCGCGGCCCATCCCGCGCCGCAGATCGCCATGAGCTTGTATTGAAACCGGCCCAGGCCCACCCGATCGATGGCTTCCTCGACGGTCATCGTCAGAGCGGCCATGGAAAGCGCCTCCATTCGTGGTGAGATGGGGATAGGGCTTATGGGGAGGGCGGAAGGGCCCTTCTCCTCCTTCCCAAAGCGGGGGGCGCCGAAAGCGTTCCCGAACCTCCCCCACAAAAGCGCATGCGATGGGGGGTGAGGCGGACGGCCCCCTCTGACTTCACTCCACCAGATACCCTCGTTGCCGCAGCGCCTCCCGCGCCCGTTCCAGGGTCTCCGGATTCCGCGCCTCCAGGGTGTGCAGATGCAGCCCGCCGGTCAGCTCGCTCAACAACCGGGCCCCGGTCCGCCGCAGCGCTTCCATGAACTGACGGACATCCTCGCGGGAAGCGATGTGCAGGCTTCCCCGCAGTTCTCCGTAGATCGCGTGCTCCACGATCACGTCCACCACCTCCACCCCCAGATCCACCAGGAGCGTCAGCTCGTCCTCGGTCTGATCCGGGGTATGGCGGACCGCCACCAGCATCCGATGGGCCGGCCGGGCGCTGGGGAGACAGTATCCCCGGGGCGTGGCCAGGATCTCCACGCCGGCCGCCCGCAATACCGCGATATCCTGCACGATGATCTGCCGGCTGGTCCCCAGGCGCTGGGCCAGCTCCGAACCGGTGAGCGGCCGGCCGGCCGTTCGCAGCAACTCCAGGATCTGCGCCCGACGGGCCTCCGGGCCCGCGAGGCGTTCCGCGGGCTTCCCCTGAACGGCCATTCTCCCCCCTTCAAGCGGTCACTGGGGAGCGCACCCGGAGGGCATCCACCGTGGTCAGCGTGCCCCGGAACAGGAAGGCGGTCTGGCGGTTGGCCGCTTCCATGTCGAAAGGATGGAGAGCGGAGGTCGCATCGACGGGAAGGATCACGTGGAACCAGCGCAGGGCCGCGCTGGCCGCCGTGTAGTGCACGCAGATGCTGGCCACCGTGCCGCAGATCACCAGATCGCGGATCCCCCGAAGCCGGAGCTCGTGCTCCAGGGGCGTGCCGTAGAAAGCGTCATAGCGCCGCTTGGGAAGGATCAGCTCCCCTTCCCGGGGCTTCAGATCGTCCACGATCTCCCAGCCCCATGTGCCCGCCAGACAGTGCTCTCCCCAGATCGGGAACTCCGGATCTCCCGGATAATGGGTGTCCTGGGTGAAGACCACGAACATCCCGCTGGAGCGGGCCAGGTCCAGGAGCTTGCGGATCTTCGGGACTGTGGCCGGGGCATCCGGGACGAAGAGCTTGCCCTGGGGGTGGACGAAATCGTTCTGCATATCCACGATGATCAGCGCCGATGTCCGGGGATCGATCTCCACGGAGGGAGCCAGGGAATATTCCGGAACCTCCACCATCCGCGCCATGGGAGCCTCCTGCTGTTCCAACATGTGACTTGTCAACTGTCATGTCACATGGTACTCCCGCGATGCGCTCCTGTCAACTCGTCCCATCAGGAGGTGGGAAACGACCCGCCACCTTCTCCCCATATTTGTTTCATTCCGAAACATTCTGCGATCAAAATTGTTTCTTTTTGGAACATCATGGACGAAAGGCTTGCGGAGGAGCGGGCCAGTGATTCAAGATAGAAGGTGGACTTGTTGATCCAGATTTGGGGAAAGGAGGTGTGGGAGACGCGAGGGTGTGGCGGATCGTTGAGCGGCGTGGGATTGCGGACGGATCCACCGTCCTGCGCGGTGGGGTCAGCGCGGAACCATCGATCGAAACCCCTCATTCACGAAAGGAGCGCAGCCATGGCACCCTGGGTGGCGGAGATCATCGGCACGATGATCCTCATCCTCCTGGGCGACGGCGTAGTGGCCAACGTCGTCCTGGGCAAGACCAAGGGCCAGGCCTCGGGGTGGATCGTGATCACCACGGGGTGGGCCATGGCGGTGGCCATGGCCGTGTATGCGGTGGGCCGCATCAGCGGGGCCCACATCAACCCGGCTGTGACCATCGCCCTTGCTGCCGTCGGTAAATTCCCATGGTCCGATGTTCCCCTCTACATCGTGGGCCAGTTCATCGGCGCCTTCATCGGCGCGGTGCTGGTCTGGCTGGCGTATTACCCCCACTGGGCGGAGACGCCGGATCCCGCCCTCAAGCGCGCGGTGTTCTGCACGGCTCCCAACATCCGCAATTACGCGCTGAACCTCCTCACCGAGGTCATCGGGACCTTCACGCTGGTCTTTGGGGTTCTGGCTATCGGAGCGAACAAGCTGGCGGATGGTCTCGCTCCTCTGCTGGTGGCTTTCTTGGTGTGGGCCATCGGCCTCTCCCTGGGCGGACCCACGGGCTATGCCATCAACCCGGCCCGTGACCTCGGGCCGCGCATCGCCCACGCGGTGCTTCCGATCCCGGGCAAAGGCGACTCCGACTGGGGCTACAGCTGGGTGCCGGTGGTCGGCCCCATCGTGGGCGGCCTGATCGGCGCCTTCCTGTTCGTGGCGCTGGGGATGTAAAGGCCATGGGGCCGGTGGGGAAGGCGACCCGCCTCCCCCACCGGTTCCCCCGCGGATCTCCAAGGAGGGCGATCATGAAGAAATTGATTAACGACCCGATGAATGTGGTCCCGGAAGCGCTGGAGGGGATGGCTAAGGCCCATCCGGATCTGATCAAGGTGCACTTCAACCCCAATTTCGTTTACCGCGCCGATGCGCCCCGGCCCGGGAAGGTGGCGGTGATCTCGGGCGGCGGCAGCGGCCATGAGCCGATGCACGTGGGCTTTGTGGGCTACGGGATGCTGGATGCGGCCTGCCCGGGCGCGGTGTTCACCTCTCCCACCCCGGACCAGATGTATGAGGCGGCCAAAGCCGTCCACGGGGGCGCCGGGATCCTGATGATCGTAAAGAACTATGCCGGGGACGTGATGAACTTCGATATGGCGGCGGATCTCCTGCGGGGCGAGGGCTTCCAGGTGGAGAGCGTGCTGATCGCCGACGACGTGGCGGTGGAGAGCAGCCTCTACTCCCAGGGCCGGCGGGGGACGGGCACCACGGTGCTGGCGGAGAAGATCCTGGGAGCGGCCGCCGAGCGCGGCTACGATCTCCAGCGCCTGGCCGCCCTGGGCCGCCGGGTGGCGGAGAACGGTCGCTCCATGGGGATGGCCCTGACCTCGTGCACGGTGCCCCATGTGGGCAAGCCGACCTTTGAGCTGGGCGAGGACGAGATGGAGATCGGCATCGGCATCCACGGGGAGCCCGGCCGCTACCGTGAGCCCCTGAAGAAGGCCGATGAGATCGTCGAGCGGCTGATGGAGCCCATCCTGAAGGACCTCCCCTTCAAAGCTGGCGATCGGGTGATCTGCATGGTGAACTCGATGGGCGGCACCCCCTTGAGCGAGCTCTACATCGTCTACCGCAAGGTCGCGGAGATCTGCGAGAAGTCCGGCATCCAGATCGTCCGCAACCTGGTGGGGGCCTATATCACCTCCCTGGAGATGGCCGGGACTTCTATCACCCTGCTCCGGGCGGATGATGAGATGCTGGAGCTGTGGGATCATCCGGTCAAGACCCCCGCGCTGCGCTGGGGGATGTGAGCGTTCGGGAGGTGGCGGCTGCCTGCCGCCATCTCCCCTTCCCGATGATCCAATCCCTGAAACGGAGGTGCTTGGACGATGCCGGTGACGCGGGATGATGTCGTGGCCTGGCTGGAGCGTTGCGCTGCGGTGCTGGAGGAGCATCGGGATTATCTCACGCAGCTGGACGCGGCGATCGGCGATGCCGATCATGGCGTCAACATGGATCGCGGGTTCAAGGCCTTCATGGCCAAGCTGCCCTCCGTGGCGGATAAGGACATTGGGACCATCCTCAAGACCCTGGGGATGACCCTCGTGGCCACGGTGGGCGGGGCTGGCGGGCCGCTTTACGGCACGTTCTTCCTGCAGTTAGGCGTGAAGACCGCCAATAAGCTTATGCTGACCCCGGAGGATTGGGCCGAGGCCCTGGAGGCGGGCATTCAGGGAGTGATCGCCCGCGGCCAGGCCCGCCCGGGCGACAAGACGATGGTCGACGCCCTGCTGCCGGCCCTGGAGGCCTTCCAGGAGGCCATCCGCAATGGGGATTCGTTCGGAAAGGCGCTCCAACGGATGGCCGAGGCGGCGGAGCAGGGGATGAAGGCCACGATCCCGATGGTGGCCCGCAAGGGGCGCGCCAGCTATCTCGGGGAGCGTTCCGCCGGCCACCAGGATCCGGGGGCTACTTCCTCTTATCTCATCCTGAAAGCGGCCGCCGACACGTGGGCCAATGCGACATGACCGGAGGCGGCTTTCCCCTCAAACGATGATCAGGAGGGATCGCCATGGCGAAGTATGTGATGGCAATTGATCAGGGGACCACCAGCACCCGGGCCATGATCTTTGACCACGAGAGCAACGTGGTCGCGTGGGATCAGAAGGAGCACGAGCAGATCTACCCGCAGCCCGGCTGGGTGGAGCACAACCCGATGGAGATCTGGGAGCGGACGCAGGAGGTGGTGAAGAACGCCCTGGCCAAGGCCGGGATCACCGGGGCGGACATCGCCGCCATCGGGGTGACCAACCAGCGGGAGACCACCATTGTCTGGAATAAGCGCACCGGCAAGCCGTATTACAACGCCATCGTCTGGCAGGATACCCGCACCGCCCCGATCTGCGCCCAGCTCCAGCGCGAGGGCTACGAGGCGATGTATCGGGAGAAGACCGGTCTCCCCATCGCCACCTACTTCTCCGGCCCCAAGCTCCAGTGGATCCTGGATAATGTCCCCGGGGTGCGGGAGGACGCGGAGAAGGGTGAGGCCCTCTTCGGTAACATCGATACCTGGCTGATCTGGTGGCTGACCGGCGGGCCGGAGGGCGGCGCCCATGTCACCGACGTCTCCAACGCCAGCCGCACCATGCTGATGAACCTGCGCACGCTGGACTGGGACGATGACATCCTGAAGATCCATCGCATCCCGCGCCAGATGCTGCCCCAGATCCGCCCCTCCTCGGATCCGGATCTTTACGGCAAGACCCCGAAGGGCGGCCTCCTCGGGGCGGAGGTGCCGGTGTGTGGAGACCTGGGCGATCAGCAGGCCGCTCTGGTGGGCCAGGCCGGGCTGGAGGTGGGGATGGCCAAGAACACCTACGGCACCGGCTGTTTCCTGCTCCTGAACACCGGCACGAACATGGTTCCCTCCAAGAGCGGTTTGCTCACCACGGTGGCCTATCAGTTCGGCAAAGGGCCCTGCATCTACGCCCTGGAGGGCTCGATCGCCATCACCGGCGCTCTGGTTCAGTGGATGCGGGACAATCTGGGCCTGATCTCCCGGTCGGCGGAGATCGAGGATCTGGCGCGGACGGTGGAGGATAACGGCGGGATCTACTTTGTTCCCTTCTTCTCCGGCGCTTTCGCCCCTTACTGGCGGCTGGACGCCCGCGGGGTGATCGTCGGCCTCACCCGATACATCAACAAAGGCCACCTCGCCCGCGCGGTCCTGGAGGCTACGGCCTATCAGACCCGGGATGTGTTCGACGCCATGTATGCGGATTCCGGGATCCGGCTGGCTGAGCTCCGGGTGGACGGCGGGATGGTCTACAATGAACTGCTGATGCAATTCCAGGCCGACATCCTGGGCGTGCCGGTGGTCCGGCCGGTGATCGCGGAGACGACCTCCCTGGGCGCGGCCTACGCCGCCGGGATGGCCGTGGGCTTCTGGAGCGGGCCGGAGCAGATCCGCCAGTACTGGAAAGAGGACAAGCGCTGGCTGCCGAAGATGGATCCCGAGACCCGGGAGAAGCTCTACGCCGGGTGGAAGAAGGCCGTCGAGCGCTCCTTCGGCTGGGTGGAGCTCTGAAGCGGGGGAAGCGCCCGGATCTTTCGAAGTCCAGCCCAGAGTTTCGCGTTCGGGCGGGCCCCGGGCCCGCCCGAACGCGCCTCTGGAGGAGGAAGATCCCCGTGGTGTCCTATCACGTGATGGTGATCGGGGCGGGATCGACCGGAGCGGCCGTCGCGCACGACCTGGCCCTTCGAGGATTCCGGGTGACGGTGGTGGAGCGGGGCGAGGTCGCCTCGGGGACCTCGGGGCGGAACCACTGTTTGCTGCACTCCGGGGGACGGTATGCGATGCGGGATCCCGAGTCGGCCCGGGAGTGCATCGAAGAGAACATGATCCTGCGGCGCATCATGCCGGAGGCCCTGGAGCTCAACGATGGCCTGTTCGTCGCCCTGGACGAGCAGGACCTCTCGTTTAAGGAGCGGTTCCTGGCCGCCTGCGAGGAGTGCGGCATCCCCGCCCGGGAGATCCCCGTGAAGCAGGCCCTGGCCATGGAGCCCTATCTCAACCCGAACATCCTGGCGGCCGTCCAGGTCCCGGATGGGGTCTTTGAGCCGTTCCGGTTCTGTCTCTCCTTCCTGGCGACGGCCAAACGCCACGGCGCCACGGTCCTCACGTATACAGAAGTGGTGGATTTCGTCTTTCATGGTCGGACGGTGGCGGGCGTTCGGGTGCGGGATCGCCGAACGGGAGAGGAGCGGGTGATCGGGGGCGATATCGTGGTGAACGCCGCCGGGCCGTGGTCCGGAAAGATCGCCGCCATGGCCGGGGTGGATGTCCCGGTGGTGCCCACCGCGGGAGTGATGATCTCGGTAGGTCGGCGATGGACTCGCATGGTGATCAACCGTCTGAACATGCCCGGCGATGGGGATATCATCGTCCCCCAGCGTCGCACTGCCATCGTCGGGACCACCTCATGGCGGGTGGAGGATCCGGATTTCATCCCGATCCCGGAGGACCACGTGCGCCTGCTGCTGGATCGGGCGGAGCGCTTCATCCCCGGCTATACCCGGGGAGGGATCCGGGGGATCTTCGCCGTGGCCCGGCCATTGGTGGGACGGCGAGGGGTCGCTGTGGACGGGCGGGAGCTTTCCCGCACCTTTGAGTGCTTCGATCACGCGGCCGACGGGGTGGAGGGCTTTGTGACCATCACCGGTGGGAAGATGACCACGGCGCGGGCGATGGCGGAGAAAGCGGTCGATGTGGTGTGCGCCAAGCTGGGGCTGGAAATCCCGTGCCGGACCCGTGAGGTGCCCCTGCTTTCTTATCGGGCGTTCTTCGAATAGGGGCTGGGCCGGCCCGTCAGGGGGTTTTTCCTTCCCGAAGGCCTGAAGGGCCATCCTGCCTTCTCGATCGAAGCCGGACGGCGCAGGTCCGATTCCATCATGCGGAGGAACCCGCGAATGCCCACATGGCAGCTGCATCTGCTCCGGGGGCGTCCGGGAGGCTCCCCTCGGCTGGAAACCTATTCCGTGGAGCTTCCGGCAGGAAGCTATCTCATTGACGCGGTGGAGAAGATCTGGGCGGAGCAGGATCGCACCCTGCTTTTCCGGCACGCCTGTCATCATGCTTCATGCGGCGCATGTGGGGTGCGGGTGAACGGCCGTGAACGCCTCATGTGCATCACCCCGCTCCATGAGTTCTCCCCAGACCAGCCGATCCGGGTGGAGCCGTTGCGGCATTTCCCCTGGCTGGGCGATCTCCTCGTGGATGTCTCGCCTATGATGCGACGGATGGCGGAGGTGGGGTTCGCCATCATCCGCCAGGATGAGCTCACGGCGGATCGCCCGTTGCCGGAGGGGATCGAGCGGATCACCCGCTTTGAGGACTGCATCGAATGCGGGCTGTGTCTCTCGGCGTGTCCGGTGATGGCAGCCGATGAGGCTTACCTGGGGCCGGCGACCCTGGCCGCTATCGAGCGAATGCTGACGGAGCCCCGCGGCGGGGATGCCGCCCGGCTGCGAACGCTGGCCGATGATCCGCATGGGGCCTGGCGCTGTCACTCCGCGATGGAATGCACGGCGGTTTGCCCATCGAATGTGGATCCCGCCTCCGCGATCGGGCGTTTGCGCCGTCGCCTGATCGTGGAGAAGCTCCGGCGCTGGATAGGAGGTGGGCGATGAAGGAAGCGCCGCGCTGGAAGCGCGCCAGCGGATGGATCGACATGCGGGGCCGCCGGGAGGGCGGGCTGGCCTTCCTGCTCATGCGCCTAACGGGCATTGGCCTGGTGATTTACCTGTTCCTCCATCTGTATGTGTTGCGGTTGCTCGCCCAGGGGCCGGAGGCCTGGGATGCTTTCATCGCCATGGCGAAGTCCCCGCTTTTTCTGGCGCTGGATGGCCTCCTGATCCTGGGGATCCTGTATCACGGGCTGAACGGAGTTCGGGTGACCCTTCTGGGTCTGGGGATCGGCGTGCCCTATCAGGCCTGGCTGTTCTGGGGAGTGGTCGCCCTGACCCTGCTGATGACCACGATCGCCGGGTACGCGATTTTCACGATCGCCGGCTGAAGGGGACCTGCCGCACGTCCGGCGCTTCCCCCGTTCGATGGCGAGCTCGCCTCGGAGGGGGCTTTCCCGGAGCGTCGGGCCTTCTCCCCCGCTTTGGGGGAAAGGAAAGGGGGGCGGAGCCTGCTCTCCGGGAGGTCTGGATCCTCTATTTCGGGGGCCTTACGATGTGGATCTGGCAAGCGTTCACCGGGTTGCTGCTGCTGGTCCTGTTAACGCTTCATATGGTTTTCAACCATTTTGTGGTGGAAGGCGGCCTGCGGACCTATCGGGATGTGGTGGCGTATCTATCCCATCCTGTTGTGTTCGCCTGGGAGATCCTCTTCCTGGTGGTGGTCACCGCCCACGCCCTGATGGGGGTGCGAGCCATCCTCCTGGATCTGGGGATCGGGCCGCGAACGGATCGCTGGTTGAAACGGGGCCTGACCTTGTTCGGCCTTCTGATCATCAGCTATGGGGTGTGGCTCTCGTGGTGGATTCGATCCCGGGGCGCCTGATCCGCGATTGGGAGCTGTTGTGGGCTCCTTATGAGGAGGAAGTTTACGATGGGATCCTGGACCGGCTCAGGCCAGGGGAACGGGTGCTGGACATCGGGGCCGGGGATCTTCGGCTTTCGCTGCGGATGGCCGGGCGAGGGTGCCCGGTGGTGGCGGTGGAACGCCAGTGGGCCCTGCTGGCCCGTGGGATGCGCACCCTGGGGATCCTCCCCGAAGCCCTGCGATGGGAGCAACCCTTTCCGCTCTCGGATCGGTTGATCATCGTCTGGGCGGACGCGCGAACCTGGCCTTTTCCCCCGGTGGAAACGGCGGTCCTCCTGATGCGGCATTGTGCCACCTTCTCTCTCTACATCCGTAAACTTCGCGCTGCGGGTTGCCGCCGCCTCTTCACCAACGCCCGTTGGCGGATGGGGGTGGAGGAGATCGATCTGGGGCCTGCCCTTTCTTTTGAAAAGGTCCCACCGGGCTGGTATGCTTGCCGGTGCGGGGCGGTCGGTTTTCGCGAGGGACTGCCGGAGCAAATCGATGCGATGGTCCTGGAACGGATCTGGGAAGTGGAGGAATGCCCGGCGTGCGGAACGGGCAAAGGGCAGGCGTCCGATGCCGGTGGATCGGGTGAGGGCGCTTCCTTCCATCGCTGACACGTAGAAGAGCGGGGGGACGCCGACGGCGCCTGTTCGCTCCTCAAAGCGCCCAATGGAAACACCATGAATCCAGCGAGGTGGAGTGGCCATGCGGCTGAACGGCCGGAAGGTAGCGATCCTGGTGGAGGAGGGCTTTGAGGACCTGGAGTTCTGGGTCCCGTTGATGCGCCTTCAGGAGGAAGGGGCCTCCGTAACGGTGGTCGGGCTGGAGGCCGGGAAGGTCGTCCGCAGCAAGAGCGGAGGGCTCACGGCGAAAGCGGATGTGGCCGCTGATCAGGTTTCCGCCGCAGATTTCGATGCGGTGGTGATCCCTGGCGGCTGGGCGCCTGACAAGCTGAGGCGCTATGAGGCGGTCCTGCGCCTGGTCCGGGAAGCTTACCAGCAGGGGAAGATCGTGGCGATGATCTGCCACGGCGGTCAGGTGGGGATCTCCGCGGGCATCGTGCGAGGGCATCGGGCGACCGGAAGCCTGGGGATCAAGGATGATCTGATCAACGCGGGGGCCATCTGGGTGGATGAGCCGGCTTTCCGGGAGGGCAACCTGGTCTGGGGCCGTGTGGTTCCAGACATCCCGGCCTTCTGCCGGGAGCTGGTGGCCGCTCTGGTCGGCGAGCCGGCCCCCGCAACCCCTGCCCGGTGAGAGGCCTGCATGGTCGCTCTGGTGATCGTCGCCCATAGCGCCAAACTGGCGGAGGGGGTGAAAGAGCTGGCCGAGCAGATGGTGCAAGGCCGGGTTCCGATCTTTGCGGCCGGGGGCCTGGATGAGCACACGCTGGGCACCAATGTGGAGCGGATCCGGCAGGCGCTGGAGATGGCCCTCGCCCGGGCGGATGAGGTCCTGGTTTTGATGGATCTGGGCAGCGCGGTGATGGGGGCCCAGATGGCGATCGAGATGCTGGCCCCCCAGGTTCGCCCCCGCATCCGATTGAGCCAGGCGCCGCTGGTGGAGGGGGCGATCGTGGCCGCCGTGGAGGCCTCCATCGGCAAAACCGCGGCGGAGATCGAGGCCACAGCGGTCGAGGCCTGCCGGATGCCCAAGGTGCCCCAGGGATGAAGAACCCGCGGGAATCCATGGGACCTGAGGCGAGGGATGCAGCAGGTTACGTTGACGTTAACGAACGCGGTCGGTTTGCACGCGCGCCCGGCGGCCCTCTTTGTGCAGACGGCCGCCCGGTTTCGTTCGAACATCACGGTCCGGAACGTCACCCGCGGGACCCCTCCGGTGAACGCCAAGGCGATCCTGGCGGTGCTCACCCTGGGGGCGGAGCACGGCCATGTCATTGAGATCGCCGCGGAGGGGCCGGATGAGGCGGATGCCATTGCCGCTCTGAAGGCGCTGGTGGAATCTCGATTCGGGGAGGATGGGGGATGAGCCGTCGCCTGCGGGGTCTCCCCGCTTCCCCGGGGATCGCCATCGGACCGATCTGGTGGTTCCGGCGAGCGCTTCCGGCCGCGATGCGGACGCGCGGAGAGGACGCGGCGGCCGAACGGATGCGGCTGCAGGCGGCCCAGGAACGAGCGGCGGCAGAACTCGCCGCGCTCCGGGCGGCCCAGCGGGATCGCCTGTCTCCCGAGGAGCTGGCGATCTTCGAGGCTCAGGAGCTGATGCTCCGCGACCCGGAGTTGATGGCCGCGGTGGAGGCGGAGCTCGCCGCAGGCGCTTCCGCGGAGGCAGCGTGGATGAAGGCCGTGGAGGCTTTCGCGGCCCAGCTGATGGCGCTTCCAGATCCCTACTTCCAGGCTCGTGCGGCGGACGTGCGGGATGTGGGGAACCGGGTGCTGCGTCATCTCGTGGGCGGCCTGGAGGCGCCCGCCATGCCGGACGAGCCCGTGGTGGTGGCAGCCGATGACCTGTTGCCCTCGGAGACCGTCAGCCTGGATCCCCGACGGGTGCTAGCCTTTGTCACAGAAGGGGGCGGGCCGACCGCCCATGCGGCCATCCTGGCCCGTCGCTTAGGAGTCCCGGCAGTGGTCGCGATCGGGCCGGACCTCCGAACGATCCCCGAGGGCGCGCGGGTGCTGGTGGATGGGGAGGCCGGGTGGGTGGAAGTGGAGCCGGGCTCCGAGGCGGTGCGTCAGGCCCAGGCCCGGCGGGCGGTGTGGCTTCAGGAGCGGGCGCATGCCGAGGCCGTCGCCCATGAACCGGCCCGAACCCGGGATGGCGTCCAGATCGAGGTGGCGGCCAATGTGGGAAGCATGGAGGATGCGCGGGAGGCCTTCCAGAAAGGAGCGGACAGCATCGGCCTGTTGCGCACGGAGTTCCTCTACCTGGGCCGGGCAGCCGCCCCGACGGAAGAAGAGGAGAGCGCCATCTACCGGGCCCTGTTGGAGGCGATGGGAGGGAAGCCGGTGGTGGTGCGCACCCTGGATGTGGGCGGCGATAAGCCGTTGCCCTATCTCCCAATGCCCCCCGAGGCGAATCCGTTCCTGGGGGTGCGGGGCGTGCGGCTCGCCCGGCAGCATCCCGACCTGTTGCGCCAGCAGCTTCGCGCGCTGCTCCGCGCCGGGGTGGGGTTCCCCCTGCGCATTATGTTCCCCATGGTGAGCACGGTGGAGGAAATCCGCTGGCTCCGTGCGTTCTTGGAAGAGGTGCGCTCGGCCCTCGCGGCGGAAGGCTTCCCCCTGCCCCCGGATCTGCAGGTGGGGATGATGGTAGAGGTGCCGGCCGCCGCGCTGCTGACGGAGCATTTCCTGCCCTGGGTGGATTTTTTCAGCATCGGGACGAACGATCTGGCCCAATACACGCTGGCGGCGGATCGGACCAACCCGGCGGTGGCCGGGCTGGCCGATGGGTTGCACCCCGCGGTGCTGCGCCTGATCCGCCATGTGACAGCTGCGACCGAAGGAACGGGGAAATGGGTTGGCGTCTGCGGGGAGCTGGCCGGGGATCTCCTGGCGGTGCCGGTGTTAATCGGGCTGGGGGTGCAGGAGCTCAGCGTGAACCCGGTGCGGGTGCCGGAAGTGAAGGCCACAGTCCGCCGCTGGTCGATGGCGGAGGCCCGCGCCCTGGCCGAGGAAGCGCTTCGCCAGGCCGATGCGGCCGCCGTCCGCTCCCTGGTCGCCGAGGCGCGTTCCTGAGATCCCGGCGAACAACCGAGTCCCCTCGTCCGAGCCTGCTGCGCCCGGCTGTCCGGTCTGTCATTCCGTCGTCAGGTTAACCGTTCAACAGCGTAGCGATCAGGGCGATCAGGAAGGTGCCCAGGGCGGCGAGGGCCAGAAGCCGATGCCGGCGCCAGAGGATCTCCCCCGCGCTCTCCGGCGGCGCCCAGACTTCGGTCGAACGGCTGGTCGAACTGATTCCCAGCAGCTCCGCCCGGAAGGTGGCCACGCTGGGCGGGCGGTCATCCGGGTGCATCGCCATCGCGTTCAGGATGGCCCGCTCCACCCGGGGGGAGATCCGCGGGTTGATCGCCCGGGGGGGGACGAGGGAGTCGGGCTTCAGAAAGCGTTGTCGGGCATCGGGAGGGGGGGTGTTGGTCAGCAAGTGGTAAAGGGTCGCCCCCAGGGCGTAGATATCGGAGCGGACATCGGTATGGCCCACATCGCCGCCATACTGCTCCAGGGGCGTATATGCGGCTGTGCCTCGCCCCTGCAGGATCGTAATCGTCCGCTCCTCATCCGGCGCCAGGAGCTTCACCAGCCCGAAGTCCACCAGCTTGATGCGGCCATCCGGCGTCAGTTTGATGTTGGAAGGCTTGATGTCGCGATGCACGATGGGCGGCTCCTGACGGTGCAGATAGTCCAGCGCATCGCAGAGCTGTTCCGTCCAGTTCAACACCGTCCGCTCATCGAGGAACCGCCCGCTCTCCTTGGCCTCCTCAATGATCTCCCGCAGGTCGCGGCCGGGGACGAAATCCATCACCAGGTAATCGCGATCGCCCTCCGAGAAATAGTCGGAAACCTTGGGGAGATTCGGGTGATCCAGTCGGGCCAGGACGCTCGCCTCGCGGTAGAACTGCAGGCGGGCCTGTTCCCGATAAGCGGGGT
Source organism: Thermoflexus sp. (assembly GCF_034432235.1). Lineage (NCBI taxonomy): Bacteria > Bacillati > Chloroflexota > Thermoflexia > Thermoflexales > Thermoflexaceae > Thermoflexus > Thermoflexus sp. The sequence goes on from NZ_DAOUCJ010000111.1 coordinate 21,367, forward strand.
CGGCCTCGAAGCTGAAGAGGATCTCCTTGATGGCGCAGCGGCGGCCTTCCAGCAGGGTGTCCTCCGCTTCATAGACGGCACCCATTCCTCCCCGCCCGATGGGACGCAGGATCTTATAGCGGCCGTGGAGCATGGTCCCCGGCTTGAGCATGGCGGTCCTCTTCTCCGAAATCCTCGCGTTTGTTTCATTTTAACTTAAGGGAGTCCAGAGGCGGACGCTCCCCAACACGGAGCCGCTCTGCCCTTCGCCGAACGCGGACCTGAACCTCACGCCAGATCGGGAGGCTCTGGCGATCTTCGTGGGAGAATGGGAAGGCTGGACGGTGAAGCCGCTGGCTTAACGTTCCCGGCCGAGGATGGCCCGCAGCGCCGATTCGAGATCCGGGTACCGGAACGGGAAGCCCGCTTCCAGCAGCCGCCGGGGCAGCACGAACTGCCCGGTGAGCAGGAAGTCCGCTCCCTCGCCGAAGACGAGCCGGAGGGCGAGCGCCGGCACCGGAAGCCATGCCGGCCGCCCCAGAACCCGGCCCAGGATGCGGGAGAACTCGGCGTTGCTGACCGGCTGAGGGGCGGTCAGGTTATAAGGCCCACGGGCATCCGGACGCTCCATCAGGAACTTCACGGCCTCCACCCAGTCCGCCCGATGGATCCATGACCAGCCCTGGCGCCCGTTCCCCAGCGGCCCGCCCACGAACAGACGGAACGGGAGCAACAACCGGGCCAGGGCGCCGCCGTCCCGTTCCAGGACCAGGCCGGTGCGCAGGATCACCCGGCGGACTCCCATCGCTTCCACCGGCTGGGTGCTGGCTTCCCAATCCACGGCCAGCCGGGCCAGGAAGTCATTTCCGGGCGGATCCTCCTCGGTCAGCCGCTCATCGCCCCGGGGGCCGTAATATCCGACCGCCGAGGCCTGCAGCAGGACCTGGGGTTTCGTGCGGGCGGCGGCGATCGCCTCCACCACCGCGCGGCCTGCGTTCAGCCGGCTTTCTCGAATGCGCTGTTTGGTGGCTGCCGTCCATCGCTGCCCGATGCTCTCACCGGCCAGGTTGATCACGGCGAAGGCGCCGTCCATGAGGTGCGCCCATCCGGTTGGGGTGCGTCCATCCCATCGTGTGGCCTGCACGCCGGGCGGAAGCCGGGCCAGCTCCGGCCGCCGGGAGAGGACGATCACCTCATAGCCGGCTTCCTGGAGACGTCCCGTGAGCGCCCGGCCCAGAAACCCGGTTCCTCCTAAGATCAGCACGCGCATTCGAGCACCTCCTCCTGTGCGGTTTTCCCTATGGGGCGGTGGAAGGGACTTTCGCCCCGATCCCGCATGCGAGCCATGTTCTACGGCTGGAGCCTCAGGATCCCCTCCGCGTTCTGTTCCACTTCCTCCCGGGACCAGAGCATGGGATGGTATTCCCCGCGTAGCCACATCGGGATCATATCATCGTAATGCGGATGATCGGGGAGCCCGGACTGGCCGGTCGTGTGGATGAAGCGGCTGTCGGACCAGTGGGCCGTTGAGGCGATGAAGCGCAGGGAGGGCAGGCTGCGCACGGCGAATCCTTTCTGGACGTTGAAACCGATGTTGTTCACCGCCGCGCTGGTCCCGGGGGCCGGGTAGGGCCCGCGGTTGAAAATCCCCTCGATCGGTCGGATCCCGGACTGCCCCAGGGTGCCGTGGGTGAAGGTGGCCGTATGGACCCTCCCCCAGGTCCACGCGCGGGGATCGGGGCCCAGGCGCGCGCGCAGCTCGGCCACCGCCTGCTCGAAGGCCCGCCGCACGATATCATCCCGGGTCTCCCGCTGGGGCGTGCGCAGGTCATCCCACCAGGAAAGCTCCGGCTGGGCCAGGGCCCAGCGGGCCCAGTAGCGGTTGTGGCTGCCGCCGGTGAGCAGATCCTGAAGGATCTCCTCGCCCAGCTCATCGACCCATGCTTCGTGGAGCAGATGTTTCAGGAAGGCCTCGAAGATGGTGGGCCCGGCCTGATCCGGCGTGGCCCGGAAATCCCAGGCCCGCAGGATCTCCTGAGCTTGGCGGGCCAGGGGGTCTGTAAAGGATATCTGGAGGACATACGACACGATGTCCCGCGCCGCCAGCGAGAAGGTATCGTTCTGAATCGCGGCCATGTCATCGATGGAGAGGCGATCCTTCATCCGGAGGAGGTCCACGATCCGCTGGGCCCGGTCTCCGTAATCCCAGACGGCGGCCAGGAAGTGGGGATAGGAAGGATCCACCACGGCGTTGTTCGCGGTGACGATGAATCCCTCCGGCGGATCCAGCCGCCGGGGCATTTCCTCATACGGAACATATCCCACCCACTCATACTCTCCGCTCCAGCCCGGGACGGGGAGCAGGCCGTTCCCCTTCGCCCGGATGGGGACACGGCCGGTGGCCTGATAGCCGATGTGGCCATCCACATCCGCATAGACGAAGTTCTGGCCGGGCACATCCCAATCCGCCAGGGCTTCGTGGAACTCCTCCCAGTTCCGCGCGCGGTTCAGCCGCAGGAGCGCCCGCACGATCCGCGAGGGCTCCAGGGCGGTCCAGCGGAAAGCATAGAGGGTCTGGGTGCGGGTGAGGGCTTCCACCACATCGTTGATCACCGGGCCGTGGCGGGTGATCCGCACCGGGAGGAGGAGAGGCTCGGCCTGGCCGGCGATGCGGATCTCCTCGGTGATCACCTGCACAGGCTCCCACTTCCCCCGAAATTCCACCTCCAGCGGGTTTTGCGGATTGACCCGCTCCATGTAGAGGTCCTGCACGTCGGGCCCCAGGTTGGTCACGCCCCAGGCGATGCGGTCGTTGTGGCCGATCACCACGCCCGGGACGCCGGGGAACGAGGCGCCGGCGACCTGAAGGGGGCATTCGGGTGTGACGGGCTCGCAGTGCAGGGCCACCTCATACCAGATGCTGGGCATCTGGATGCGGAGATGGGGATCGTTGGCCAGGATCGGCTTCCCGGTGACCGACCGCGATCCCGCCACCACCCAGTTATTGGATCCCAGGTCCGGGGCGTCGCCCAGGGTGATCCGTCGCAGCTCGTGCCCGAGGTCCAGCCAGGCGCGGGCCGTTTCCTCGGGGATCGGGGTTTCGAGGACAGCGGCCGGCACGATGATCGGCCGGTCGGCGGGATAAGGGAGGACGATCTCCGACAGGCGCTCCGGGCCGATCTTCTGGACGATCCGCGCGTTGAGGAGCTCGTCATCCCAGTTCCCGCCCAGATCCCAGGCCATGACCTTGGCCCAGGCGACGGTGTGGAGCGGCTGCCACGGCTCGATTTCCCATCGTCGTCCGAAGAGGCGGAAGAGGGTGAACTCCAGGGGCAGGCGATCGCGCTGCTGTTCCAGGTAAGCGTTCACCCCGGCCGCATAGGCTTCCAGGATCGCCCGCTCCTCGGGCCCCAGGGCTTCCAGATCCTGCCGCGCGGCCCGATGCCACCCCAGGGTGCGGATGAAGCGATCCTGGTTCACGGTCGTCTTCCCCAGCATTTCGGAGAGGCGACCGGTTCCGATGTGACGCCAGAACTCCATCTGCCAGAAGCGATCCTGAGCGTGAACGAAGCCCTGGGCCATGAAGAGGTCGTGGAGATTCGAGGCGTAAATGTGGGGCACGCCCCAGCGATCCCGGATCACGGTGACGGGGGCCTGGAGGCCGGGGAGGCGGAGGGTTCCGCGGATCTGAGGGAATGCCTGACGGGAAGTCCGGTAGAAGGCGAAAGCGCCTCCGGCGAGAAGGAGCAGGAGCCCGATCCCCAATCCCAGGATGATCCCAAGCAGCAGGCGTCGGCGCATGGCAAGCCTCCTCGGAGAGATGTCCGGCCGGACCTCGGGCATGCGACGGGAGGGCGGAATTCTCCCCGGATGCCGGCAGCACGGCTTCTTTATCCTACCCTGAGACCGGGTCGCATGGGGAATGCATGGGATCGAATGAATTCGACCTCCAGAGGCCTTCGGCCACCGGCCGGCCTGCGCCGGCCGAAAGGATTTCTGCATCGGCGGAGGCCGACGCCCGGCGCGGAGCGCCTCCGAAGGCCGATTTCCATCGGCGCACCCGCCGACGCCTGGCGCGAAGCGCCTCACGGGGCTGATTTCCATCGGCGTGAGAGGCCCGTTTGACACCCTTTTCCCAACCCGGGTATGATGCACATCGATGGGGATCCGGGCGCATGCGCCCGGGATCGCGGGGGAAGAGAATGGGGCAGGAGCACATCCGCAACTTCTGCATCATCGCCCATGTGGACCATGGCAAGACCACGCTGGCCGACCGGCTCCTGGAGCGCACCGGCACCATCCAGCCGCGAAACGGGGTGGAGCTGGTGCTGGACTCCATGGACCTGGAGCGGGAGCGCGGGGTCACCATCAAGGCTTCGGCCGTCCGGATGCGGTATACGGCGCGGGATGGCCGGACCTATGTGCTGAACCTGATCGACACGCCGGGCCACGTGGATTTCTCCTACGAGGTGGGCCGGGCGATGGCCGCCTGCGAGGGGGCCGTTTTGCTGGTCGACGCGACTCAGGGGATCGAGGCCCAGACCCTGGCCAACCTGTATCTGGCCCTGGAGCACGATCTCGTCATCATCCCGGCGGTCAATAAGATCGATCTGCCCGCCGCGCGGCCCGACGAGGTCGCCCGGGAGATCGCCGAGCTCCTGGGCGTCCCCGACTCCGAGGTCCTGCGGATCTCCGCCAAGCTGGGGATCGGGGTGGAGGAAGTGCTGGAGGCGGTGGTGCAGCGCATCCCGCCGCCCCGCGGCGATCCGGAGGCCCCCCTTCAGGCCCTGATCTTCGACAGCCACTACGATCCCTACAAGGGCGTCATCGCCTACGTGCGCGTGGTCAACGGGACCCTCGCCATGGGGCGGAAGATCATGGTGATGTCGACCGGGGTGACCAGCGAGCCGGTGGAGATCGGGGTCTTCACCCCGGACTTTACTCCAACGGGCCGCCTGGAGGCCGGCGAGGTGGGTTACGTGGCCACAGGCCTGAAATCCGTGCGGGAGTGTCGGGTGGGGGATACCCTGACCACGGCCGATCGCCCGGCCCCCGAGCCGCTTCCCGGGTTCCGCCCCCCCAAGCCCATGGTCTTCGCCAGTTTTTACCCTTCGGAAGGTGAGGATTACGAGCTGCTGCGGGAGGCCCTGGAGAAGCTCCAGTTGAACGACGCCGCCCTGGTCTTCCAGCCGGAGACCTCCCAGGCCCTGGGCTTCGGCTTTCGGTGCGGCTTCCTGGGGATGTTCCATATGGAGATCGTCCAGGAGCGCCTGGAGCGGGAGTATGGGCTGGACATCGTGGCCACGGCCCCCAGCGTGGAGTATGAGGTGGTGTTGCGGGATGGGACGGTGAAGACCATCACCCGCCCCTCGGACCTTCCGGATCCCTCGCGGATCGAGGAGATCCGGGAGCCGTGGATGAAGGTCACGATCATCACCCCGGCCGATTACATCGGGCCGGTGATGGATCTCATCACCTCGCGGCGGGGGGTTTACCAGAACATGACCTATCTCGATCCGCGGCGGGTGATGATCGAGGCGGAGGTGCCGCTGGCCGAGCTGATCATCGATTTCTACGACGCCCTCAAGAGCCGCACCCGCGGCTACGCCTCGATGGATTACGCCTTCATCGGCTACCGGGCGGGGGATCTGGTGAAGCTGGACATCCTGGTGCACGGCCAGCCGGTGGACGCCCTGGCGCTGATCGTGCACCGGGAGCAGGCGTATCCCAAAGGTCATGCGCTGGTGGAGAAACTGAAGGAAGTGATCCCCCGCCAGCTCTTCGATGTCGCCATCCAGGCGGCGGTGGGCGGGCGGATCATCGCCCGGGCGACCATCAAAGCCATGCGGAAGGATGTGCTGGCCAAATGCTATGGCGGCGATGTCACCCGCAAGCGGAAGCTGCTGGAGAAGCAGAAGGAAGGGAAGAAGCGCCTCAAGATGATCGGCCGCGTGGAGGTCCCCCAGGAGGCCTTCCTGGCCGTCCTCCGGCTGGGCCGCGAAGCCTGAGCCGCTCCCCCCGGTTCTCCATTTCTTCCTTCCCTCCCGATGTCCTTGCGCCTCCTCCACAAGCCCGGTCTGTTCCCAATTTGTTCCCACGCCTCCCGTAGATTGGGATCCGGGATGGCGAGAGGAGGTCCCTTCGTCGGCGCGCGGGCCCTACGCGGGTATGGTTCCTCCTCGGCGATCCCCGAATCTCCCTGCCGATACGAGGTGAACGGTGTTCCGGCATCGAAAGCGACCGAACCATACGGGGGATGGCGTGCAGGGGAGGCGATCAGGGGCCGTGCGGGCCATGGTGGCCCTGCTCGCGCTGATCGTGGGCGGGTGGTGGAGGCTTCCCCTCACGGGGGCCTCCGGCGGGGCGGCGGCGGTCTGCCGGGCCGCGGCGAGCGCCGCCGCGGCCGGAACCCGCTTCCATCGAAGCTACGGTCTGGCAGGGAGCAATGAGACGATCCGCACAGTGCTGCCCACTTCCGACGGGGGCTTCCTGCTGGTCGGACAAGTTGGGAAAGTTGATCAAACATCCTCTCTTTACCCTTACGTCGTCAAGGTGGACGCTGCGGGGAACGTGCAGTGGAGCCGGACATATGGAGACGGAAACAAATGGACCGGTGGCGCCGTGGCCGCCGCGGATGGGGGGTTCTGGCTAGCCGGCTCTACCGCTCAGGGCGACATCTACCTGGTGAAGATGGACGCAGACGGGAACGTGCAGCGGGCCATCACCTACGATGGGGGCGCCTTTGAGAGAGCAGGAACCATCCTGGCCACCTCCGACGGCGGTTTTCTGCTGGTGGGCAGCACTTCGCCTGGCTACCCCTCTCCTGCACAGCCGCTGGTGGTGAAGCTGGACGGTTCAGGCCGCGTGCAGTGGAGCCGCACCTATACGCTCTCATCTTCCATAGTGCAAACGTTCCTGTTTTCCGTGGTTCAGACCGCGGATGGGGGATTCCTGGTGGGAGGCGACCGATCCATTGACGACTATCGGACCGGCCAGACGACGTATTCTATTGTCCTGTTGAAATTGAATGCGGACGGGACGGTTCAGCAGGGGTGGGAACTCACGAACCCGAGCTCCGGGAGCGTTCTCCCGGGGGATATGGTGACCACGGCCGATGGGGGCGTTCTGCTGGTGGGGACTACGGTGGTTGGGGTGAATTCCCAGAACCTGAAAGACAACGATATCCTGGCGGTGAAACTGGATAGCGCGGGGAACGTGCAGTGGAGCCGGACCTACGGGCGGCCTGGCGTCCTGGATGAGGCAGGCACGGCCGTGGTGCGGACGCCGGATGGAGGCTTTCTGCTGGCCGGAAATACCCACAATTCCAGTTCGGGTTTTGATGCCTATGCGGTGAGGATCGATGGGGCGGGGAGCGTCCAGTGGAGCCGGACCTATGACGGCGGTGGAGGCGAGGGGATCCGCACGGCCGTGATGGCCGCCGATGGGGGCTTTCTCCTGGCGGGCGATACATGGCCGGACCCTACTGCCTATGACGACATGTATGTCGTGCGGACCGATGCGGTGGGCGAAAGCGATTGCAACACGGTCCCTGTGGTTACCGGGACGACAACACCGACGATCGACGTATCGGCGTTTCTGCCGGACAGCAGTCCGGTTCCCCTGACCGCTGGAACGCTGGCGTTCTCGAGCACGGTTCCGGCGACCCAATCGGAGAGCCGCTGCCGGTATCGGCTCTACCTGCCGCTGGTGGTGCGGGGGCCGTGAGGGGCACCCATGGCTCGCCAGAGGCGATCCCATCTCGACGGGAGGTGTTTGATGGTGAAGAGAACCATGCAGGCATGGCGACGGATGATGTGCGGGCTGGTGGCGGGCATCCTAGCGCTCGCGGCGCTGGGCGTTTCCATCCCCTCCGCTCGCGGAGCCGTCGGACAACCGTCGCCCTTTTCCATTCATGCGCTGGATCCGAGCCCTGAGAGCACGGCCGGAGCTCCAAGCCCCTCTAACCCGAGGCAGCCCCAGCCCCTCGCGGCTTCCACCCCGAAAGGGCCGCGGGTCCTCTTCCCGGCTCAGCATGGAGTTTCCCAGCCCGCTGACTGGGTAGCCCAGCACTGGAAGGAGCGCTTCCCTATCGCTGCCCCAGACCCGGCTTTCCAGCGCTGGCGGGAGGAGTGGCTTCCTCTCCCGGTTCCTCCCCGGTCCCAGGGGATCCGCCCCGGCCCGTCCGGGGCTCTGCCCATGGCTCCCTCTCTTGCTGCCCCCGCCCCTGCCTCGCCGGCGCTCCCGCCCCTTTTCTCCTTCGAGGGGCTCAACAATTATGACAACATCATAGGGGGGATCAGCACGCAAGTCTCTCCGCCGGATGTCAACGGGGACGTCGGTCCTTCCCACTACGTCGAGTTTGTGAACGTGGTCCTCCGCGTCTACGATAAGAACGGCAACCCCCTTTCTTCGCCCTTCCCCCTCAGCGCCCTGTTCGCCTCGGCTGGTTTTAGCGGCCCATGCGCTTCCGCCAACGATGGGGACCCCATCGTGCTCTACGATCAGTTCGCCGACCGCTGGTTCCTCTCTCAGTTTTATATCGAAGATGTCTTCGCCAATACCGGTCCCAGCCGGCACTGCGTCGCCGTCTCCCAGACGGGCGATCCCCTCGGCCGCTATTACGTATACGAGTTCGTCTGGCCCGACTTCCCGGCCGGGTCGGGCACGCACATCTTCATGGACTACCCGCACCACGCCATCTCGCCGGAGGCCTACTGGATGACGGCCCACGAGTTCGACCCCAGCTACAGTCCGCCCGCCTATCTGAGCCAGGCCGTCGCCGCCCTGGAGCGCAACAAGATGCTCGTCGGGGATCCCACGGCCCGGATGATCTACTTCGGCTCCATGGCCGCTCCCCCCTCGGGCGTGGACATGGGGTCGATCGGCGGCGTCCTGGCGGCGGACATCGAGGGGCCGTCTCCGCTTCCCCCCATCGGGAGCCGCCCAGCGCCCGGGATCTTCCTGGGGCCTATGCCGAACGAGTGGGGTTTCCCGAGCGATGCCATCGGCGTTTACAAGTTCATTCTCGACTGGTCGAATCCGGCGGCCGCCAATTTTGTGCAGGCTGCGACCCTGCCCGTCGCCCCCTTTGATCCCTCGAACCCCAGCGGGCGGGGCGACATCCCCCAACCCGGTGTCACCACGTCGGCCTTCCTGGATTCCGTTTCAGGCCGCCTGATGCACCGGGTCGTCATCCGCAATATGGGGAGCTATTCCCTCATCGGGGCCAATCACACCGTGTGTGCCCCCGGCCTGACGTCCACGCAGTGTCGGACGGCCGGCCAGTATCAGGCCGCGGTGCGGTGGTATATCCTGAAGTATGACAATGCCACAGGTACTGTCTCCATCCTCGACCAGGGCACCTACACCGGCAACCCACCGGATTCCCACAGCCGGTGGATGGCCAGTGGGACCTTCGACAAGTATGGGGATTTCTGCCTCAGCTACACTGTCTCGAGCGCCAGCGTTTATCCCAGCATCCGGTACGCGTGCCGCACGCCGAGCGATCCGCCGCACGCCGAGCGATCCCCCCGGAACCCTGGGGCCGGAGGCTACGCTGCAGGCGGGCTCGGCCGCCCAAACGTCGACCTCCTCCCGGTGGGGCGATTACAGCATGCTCAGCATCGACCCAGCGGATGATGCCACTTTCTGGGCTGTCCACGAGTATTACACCACCAGCAATCCAAGTGGCTGCTCCTCCGCGGCTTGCTGGCACACGCGCATCGGCTCATTCCGGGTTGGGAGGAATCGGCTCTACCTGCCGCTGGTGGTGCGGGGGCCGTGAGGGGTTTTTCCGCGATCGCCGGGAGGGAGTGCTATGCCCGATGGGTTCTGCGTCGGAGGCGTTTGCGCGCCGGCCTCCGTGTGGGCAGGGGGGATCCTGTGGCTCCTGTATGGGCTGCTCTTCCTCCTCATCCGGGTCTTCCTGGTCGCCGGGATGCTCCGGGAGCTCACCCGGGCCGAGATCGAGGGGACCCGCCGGCGCATCCAGCTGGAACAGAAGGAGCCCGAGGCGGTCACCCCCTCCGAACAGGTCGTGCTGAACCATGTCGAGGCGCTGCTCCAGCAGGCGGAGCGAACGGTTTCCTGGACCTTCGGGGACAAAGTGAAAGCGCTATGCTGGAACGGCGGGGCGGAGCTGGCCGCCTGGCGGTTGATCCACGACGCGGAGCGGCTGGCGGTGAACGCGATGGCCATGCCCCACCTCAAGGCGCGGCTGCAGCGGGCCCTGGGCGACCTCTCGGAGCTTCCCCCGGCGCGCCAGGCGGCATGGAAAGAACCCCTCCGGAAGGCCCTGGACCAGTCAGAGGTGGAGGCCCGGGCGACCCTTTCGGCGTTCCTGGCCGACCTCTACGAGGCGCGGGATGGGCAGTTTATGTTGGTGCTTAAACTGCAGAACATGCTGACCTTTATGGTTCTCGTGGGCTTGCTGATCGGGCTGGCCCTGGCCATCGCAGGCTACGGCCCGATCCTGCTATCGGGGGCGACGGGCGGGTTGCTGAGCCGCATGGCCCGGGTCTATCGGGGCGGGCGGCGGACGCCGGATTACGGGCTCTCGTGGGCGACGGTGTTCCCGGCGCCCCTCTTTGGGGCCCTCAGCGCCTGGGCCGGCCTGCACTTGGTCGCGATCCTGCAAAACCAGCAGATTCTCTCTCTGGAAGCGCTGGGAACGCTTTCCCAGCTTCTCACCCCACCCATCGCGCTGCAGAAAGACACGGTGCCCCTCCTGGCCCTGGGGGCCCTCTTCGGCCTCTCTGAGCGCCTGCTGGACCGTATGGTGGAGAAGACGGAGGAGCTGTGGAAGAAGCAGGTGGAAGAAGAGGAGGGCGATAAGAGGAAGAAAGGAGGGGAGGAATCACAGACCGGGATGGGGCCGGGGGCGATCGCTGCCCGGCGGTTTCAGCTCCAGGTAGAGCTGGAAGAGCGAAAGCTCCCGGAGGAGCTGCCCCGCGCAGCTCCTCCCTCTCCCGGGGGCGAAGGGTGATCCAGAGATCGAGGGCTGTTCCCAGTTTGTTCCCAGGCAAGGGGGAAGCTGGTTCTGTATCTGCGCGCGGGGAGGCGCCTATGGGGCGGATCAGCTGGTTCAGCGAGGAGGGGGATGCCCTCTTCTTCCAGCGGTATGTGGATCGGATGGGGTCCTGGCAGCAGGCCATTGCCGACGGCCGCATCGACCCGGAGGAGGTGCGGGCCCAGGCCGAGCGGGTGGCGGCCCTGTTGCGGGAGATCGAGCCCCAGCTCAGCGATGCCCTCCATGAGCAGGTCACCCAGCTGCTGCTGGAGCTGGCGGTTCTGAACGCGATGCAAACGGCCCTTTTCCTCCAGACCCCGGCCTGAGGAGGTGAAGCCATGCCCGATCAGCGCGTGTTCCATGCCCCGAACCTGGATATGGGCCGGCTGGTGCAGGCCCTGGCGGACTGGTATCGAGCCCAGAAGTTCGATGTGCAGGTGCTGGATCTCCCCCAGGGTGGGGTGGTGATCCAGGCCCGCCAGGACGAAACATGGCGGAACCTGCTGGGGGTCTCCTCGGCCCTCAATGTGGCGCTGCGCCGGCAGGGCGACAGCCTGCAGGTGGAGATCGGGGCCGGCAAGTGGGTGGATAAGGCGGTGGCGGCGGGGGCGGGGCTGTTCCTCCTCTGGCCGTTGTTGTTCACCGCCGCCTATGGGGCCTGGCAGCAAAGCAAGCTCCCCCAGCGAACCTTCGAGTTCATCCAGTATTTCATCGCCACCGGGGCGGCGCTGCCGGCGGATACGGCCGCCTGGGTGGCCGGCCGCTATACGGAGGCCCAGCGCTATGTCAGCGCGGTCCAGTCCACAACGGCCCCGGCTTCATCGGGCGGGGAGGCGGCCCCTGGCGGCGCGTATCGGTTCTGCCCCCAGTGCGGCGCGGAGCTCCCCGCCGGGGCCCGCTTCTGCCCCGCCTGCGGGGCGAAGATCGGTGGATAAGCCAGACCGCGCAGGCCGTTATCGGACAAACTTCTTCAAGGAGGGGCCGATGCTTCACCGGAGGACGCTGCGGGGGGAACTCATCCATTGGCCGGGGCGGATCCTTCTCCTCGATCTCTTCCGGGATGCCCGGGGGTTGCAGACGCTGGAGTGGGTGGCTCTGGCCGTGGTGATCCTGGTCATGCTCGGGGCCATCGCCGCTTATATCCGCAGCCATCCCGACGTCCTGGGCGGGGCGGTCGCCGAGGCCATCCGCTCGTTCTTCGCCCGCCTGACCGAGACCTTCGGGCCGATCCTCTCGCCCTTCTTCCCGTTCCCGTGGCCGGAACCCCCGAGGGCTTGAAGGGGGACTATGCTGCGAGCCATCCGCTGGGGGCTGGTGATCAGCGGGCTGGGGGCCATCGCCCTGTCCGTCGTCCTCGAGGGGCGGGTCGGGGCCCTGGGGCTGCTCGGGCTGCTGGCCCTTTCTCTGGCCCTGAACCTCTGGCTCCTCCCCCGGGCGCTGGGGCGCGCCTTCGGGCGCTGGCGGCCCCGCCTCCCTCGGCCCGCTCCGCCGCCGGGCCTGAGCGCGCGGGTCCAGCAGGAGGCGGAGGCCGCGGCCCGAGCCCTCACCCGGGCGCCGGAGGGGCCTCCCCTTACCCTCCCTTCCGAACCCCCGGCGGCGTTCCGCTGCCCCGGATGCGGCCGGCGGCTGGAGCGGGGGGCGACTCGCTGCGCCGGGTGCGGCCAGCCCGCCCGCTTCCACTGCCCCTATTGCGGCCGGGAAGTGGATCCGGGATGGCCGCGCTGCCCGGCCTGTCGGGCCGCCCTCCCGGCGGCATGGGAAGGGAGCCGGTAAGGACGTCGTCCGACGAAGCTCTCCCACCGTCTTCGATCCGTCCATGCGGCGAGGGGTTCCGGGGATCCTCATCGGCATTGGCGGGGCGCTGATCGCCCTAAGTCTGGGGGCCGTCGGCCTGGGGGGATGGCTCGCCGTTCGCGCCGGGCGGGCAGGGGATCTGGAGATGGCGCTGATCTGGGGGTGTGGAGGAGGACTGGCGGCCCTCTTCCTGCTGTTCCTGGGGGTGGGGTTCGTGTCGGAGGGGCTCACCCGCATGGCCGCCACCGTGCATTTCGAAGTCGAGCCCCGCGCGGCCCGCCTGGGAGAGACCCTCGCGGTTCAGATCGCCGTGGAGGCCCATCGCCCCCTGATCGCCGGCCCCATCCGCCTCCGGCTGATGACGAAGGAATTCATGGCCTTCTGGGTGTGGGACTGGTTCCGTAAAACCCACCGGCGGAAGGAGGAGCGGGAGCAGACGCGGGTGGTCCATGAGATCCAGATCGCCGACCGCGTCGAGCTCCTCCCCGGGCTTCCCCAGCGCTACACGGCCGCCCTCGCCATCCCGATCGATGGGATGGCCTCGTTCCGGCGGGAGGAGCGAGGCCGCCTCGGCACCGACGTCCACGCCTTCGAATGGTGGGTGGAGCTGGAGGTCGGGCTGCAGGGGTGGCCGGACGCGTATGAGAAGATCCCGCTCTCCGTCCGGCCCGTTCGGGTATCGCCGGCTCTGGAGGCCCCGGCGGCGGAGCCTGTTTCGGACCTCCCGTCCTCCGACCCTCTGCGGATCACTCTGGCCGCATGGTCTTTCCCGGTGGGCTCCGCCCTGCAGGGATGGGTCCGCTGGGAGGGCGAGGCGCGGCAGCGGGTGCAAGTGGAGGCCGGCTACCGGATCCTCGCTGAGGGGCGGACCTGGACGACCCTCATCGGCCGCGCGGTTTATGAGCTCGACCCCGGCCAGGAGGAGGGGTTTGCTTTTGAGATCCCTTCCGATGGCCCGATCACGCGCTCCGGCGACCTTTATGACATCCGGTGGTTCGTCCGGGGGATTGCGGACCGTCCCCTTGCCCCGGATCTCTCGGCCGAGGTCGCCGCGCGGGTGGTTCCGGGTTCCATGTAGGGCAACCGCTTGCGGTTGCCTGATCCGATAGGAGGACGTGGATGCGGGGACGCACGGTTCTGATCGGCGGTTTAACGCTGGCCTTCGGCGCCCTGTGCGCCTGCATCGCCCTGGGGGGCGGGTTCCTGGCCTATCGATTCCTTCCGATCCTGCTTCGCCCATCGCCCACCCCTATACTCGTCTGTTGCACACCGCCATCCTCGTCCACGCCCGGCCAGGCGCCGACGGTCGCTCCCACCCGGCCGCCCCAGCCGGCGCCGGCCCCGACGCCCACCCTGGCGCCGGCCCCGCCGGGGGCGCTGACCCTCCGGCATGATCTTCGGGTGGAAGGCGTGACCGCCATCGCCGCGGCCCCCGACGGCCGCCTATCGCTGTTCACGGCGAACGGCCAGACCGGGTTCCTGGATCCCCGGACCGGGGAGATCGCGGAGGGGCCCACCGCTCCGGAAGGCATCGAGGAGCTGGTGTTCGCCCCCGATGGGCGGTTCTTCGCCCTGCGCACGGTCCGCGGGGAAGTGCGGATGTGGGATCTGGAACGCCAGCGAACGGCCTTCGTGCTGACCCTAAAAGAGGCGGTGCGGCGGATCGCGTTCTCCCCTCGAAGCACCCTGCTGCTGGTCGGTGGGGAATCCACCCTGAGCGGCTACTATGTGGAAACCGGGCGAAGGGCCTTCGCCTTCGATCTCCGCGGCCCGGCGGATGCCTTCGCGATGACGCCGGACGAGCGCCTGATCTTCCAGATGAGCGACCGCAGCCCGGATCTGGAGGTATGGGATACCCATACCGGGGAACGGTGGGGATCCCTCTCCTTCGATCCTCTCACGGCCATCGCCCTCGCCCCCGACGGGCGCCTCCTGACGGCGGCGGAGAACGAGATGCGGCCCATCGGGGGCGAGGGCTATGAAGGCCCCTTCCCGACCCGCGTCGCCCTGTGGCGGGTCTCCATCGATCCGGACCGGCGAAATGTGCGTCTGGACCTGCAGGAGGAGCTGGAGCTGCAGCCGGAGATGGAGGGGAAGTTCCCACTGCCCTTGAAGGCGCTGCGGTTCACCCCCGATGGGCGGTGGGTCGTCGGGCTGGCGGACTGGGTGGGGGAGGGCGACATGAACGGGCGGCTCTACATCTGGGAGACAGAAAGCGGGCGGATGCGCGGGCGGGTGGTCCTGCCGCCGCGTCCCTGGCAGATGGTGCTCCTGGAGGAGGGCCATCTGGCCGCGGTGCTCCTCGGATCCGGGCCATCCGGGGATCGTGTTCAACTCTACGAGCTCCCTTCCCGGTGAGGGGAAACCATGTCCGCCTGGCTGATCGAGCTCCGTCAGGCCCTGGTGGACGCGGTCCGGATCTTCGCGCTGGAGCCCCAGCGGAGTGGCGTTGGCCTGCTCGCGGACCTGCGCCGGATGGGGACGCGGGGATGGGCGTGGATCCTGTTGCTGGGGGGAACCATCGGTCTGGCCTTCGCCCTCCCGATTCCCGGAGTGGGAGCCGCCGCCCGCGCGGGTCTGGAACGGCCGGTGGGGACGGGGCTCCTCGCTCTCTGGGTCTCCTTCCTCTGGATATTGCTCATGGTCACCGCGGGGGATCTGCCCGCCGCCTTCCGGTTCCTGACGATGGTATATAGCCTCTATTACTTCGGCTTTCCTCTTCTCACCGGCCCCTCCCTGTGGGAGGTTCTGATCCCTGTCCTCGTCCTTTTCCTTTTCGAACGGACCCATCCCCACTCGGCGATGAAGGGGTGGCCCGGGCGGATCCTGTGGGCGCTGGCCCTAACGCAGTTCCCGCCCCATCCGATCCGCCCCCTTCCGCTCAGCATGGCCCTGAAGTCTCTGATCGGCATCGGGATCGCTACCCTTCCGCTCTGGCAGCGCCTCCGCCTTTCCCGGACCATCCGGGGCCTTCTCCTCGCCCTGGGCCTGGTCGGTCCCTATCTCATCGCGTGGGGGGCCTCGCCCGGGGCGCTGGGGGAGAGCCTCCGGGGGATGCTGCAGGCGGTGTGGGGCCTGAGCGTCCCGATCTGGCTGTGGCTGGGGGCCAACCTGGTGGAGGATGGGGCCCGCCTGGGCCGGTTCTGGAGCCGGCGGATGGGTCTGCTCCAGAACCGCCCGCGCCTCTTCGGTCTCCTTCCCTTCCTGACCCTCGCGGCAGGCCTCCTGGCCCTACCGGCCTTCTGGCCGGAGCTCTGGGCGGGTTTCCTGGTCCGCATCCCGGGGACGATGGCGGTGTTCCCCCTCTATCGGGAGCTCTGGCATCGGATCCGCGCGTGGCCCCCGGATGCCTATCTGGCGGCCCGGACCGCGGTAGGGGTGCTGTTCCTCCTGGGGGCGGCCGGCCTCTGGATGCGGCGGCGGATGGATCCCCTCGCTTTCGGGCAGCGATATGTGGCCCTCGCGGTGGGAGCGGTCGCCTTCCTCTTCGCCTTCTATCAGGCCTTCTTCGGCGCCCTCGATCTGGATCTCCCTCAGCAATGGTGGCCGCTGCTGCTGGTCATCCTGGCGTGGACGTGGGAGCCGTTGAAGGGCCTGCAGGAGATGCGGGAAGACGCCGAGGATCTGCTGGAGTGGATCGTCGCTGTTGCGCTGCTTCTGCTCACCATCGTCATGGTTCAGCAGCTGACGGATCCCGGGGCCCTGATCCGCGTGAGCGCCATCTGGCCGTTGCTGGGGGCCACGGTGTGGGGCTTCCCCTATCTCGTGTTCACGGCCCTCCAGACGGCCCGGGGGCCGGAAGAGGCGGGCGAGATCTCGCCCGTTCGGCCCTTCCTGCTGGGCTACGGGTTGATGGTCCCCCTGACGGCGGTCCTCCCCCTGGAGGATCGCTGGTTGCCCCCTCTGGCCTTCCTGATCGGGAGCATGCTCCTCCCGCCCCCGGAGGGCTCCCGGGTCGCCCGCTGGATCCATGGGGCGTGGATCGGCCTGGGGGCCGTGGGCTTCCGGGTGGCTCCATGGATCCTCCCCCTGCCCGTGCTCCCGCTGGCCGGGGGATGGCTGGAGCGCCTCTACGGTCGGACCCCGGTGGAGTTTCTGAGCGCGGCGTATTTCCTCCAGGCGGTGGGGGCCCTCCTGGCCGCCCTTCCCTTCCTCGGGCTTCACGGCCCCGGATGGCGCGGGCGGATCGGGGGGATCCTCGGCGCGCTCCTGTGGGGGCTGTGGTCCCTCGGGCCGTCCGCATGAGCCAACGGCCCGGCTGTTCCCGTTCTCGGGGGACAATGGAATCCGAAGGGATCCCCTCGCGCTTCCGGGAGGTTCCAATGACCGGGATGGAGCCCGTGCCCCAGCGGCGGATCGTGCGGATCTACGTGGTGCAGCTCTTCCAGGAGCCCGACGGGGCGCTCTACGGCCGCGTGACGGAGCCCGCCACCATGCGCCAGTGGATCTTCCGGGACCTCGGAGATCTGCCCCGCATCCTCCGGCTATGGATGGAGGGTCCCCCGGTAGCGACATCAGAGGATTGAGGGGGGATCTCACACGGAGGCAAGAAGAACACGGGAAAAACCTTTGTGCCCTCAAGTGCCTCCGTGTGAGCCTTCAACGGGCTTCCGCGGCCATCCCGGTTTCCCGGCGCAGGACCTCCCGCAGGCGCTGGATCTCCGGCTCCCAGCGGGCTTCCCCCAGGGCGATCCGCTGGTGCTTGCGGAAGGCCAGCTCCGTCGCCAGCGCATAGATCCGCCCGAGCCGCCAGAAGGTGGCCATGTCTCCCCGCAGCAGCGCTCCCCACTGCGCTCCCATGCGCCCGAAGATCGAGGCGCACTGCCGGTAGAGGGATTCCGGAAGCACCCCAGCGCCTACCTCCTCCCGGAGATACTGCCGGATCCAGCGCTGCTCCCGCGTCAGCCCGTAGAGGGCGATGGCGAAGATCAGCAGCGCCCCCAGCCAGTCGAAGGGGATCCACAGCAGGCAGAACAGCGGGGATCCCGTGGCTTCGGTCAGCGTGGCGGTGGTGTTGTGCAGGGCGTGGAAGGCCATCGCCCCGCCCAGGCCCAGGACAGGGGCGGTCAGGCGGACCATCGGGGAAGGCGAGAGGCGGGCGGCGGCGAACCCCAGGCCGGTGAGGGCTGTGAAGGCCGCGTGGTTGAGACCGAAGACGATGGCCCGGCCGATGAAATTGCCGAACATCCCGGCCAGCCCGCCCTCAGAGGCGGCGCTCAGGAAGTAGAGGACGTTCTCCGTGGCGGCGAAGCCGAAGCCCACCAGGGAGCCGTAGAGGAAGCCGTCGTAGAGGCTGTCGATCTCCCGGCGATACAGGAGGAAAAGCAGGAAGACGAAGAGGCCCTTGAAGAGCTCTTCTGTGAAGGGGGCGACGAAGATGCCGCCCAACGCGCTCCCCGCGCCCTTTCCGAGGACGGCGCCCAGCACGCCGAAGATCGGGATCTGGGCGCACAGGGCGAGCAATACGGTGGGGACGCTGCCCCACAGGAAGGCCGCCCCGATCAGCCAGAGCGGCTCTTTCTCGAAGCGATCGAACCACCATGCGAAGGCGGCATAAAGCGCCATCGGCCCGAAGCCCAGCAGCGGCGCCAGACAGAGGGCGATCAGTGGGAATGTCCCCGCATTCTCCATGGCCGGTCTCCGGATTGAAGAGAGTGTCCCCCCAGGTCCCCTTACGCGCTCAGGTGGCGCAGGGCTTCTCGCAGGCGCTGGATCTCGCTCTCCCAGCGGGCCTCGCCCAGGGTCGCCTGCTGGTGCTTGCGGAAGGCCAGCTCGGCGGCGATCTGGAGCTGCTGCCCACGCCGCCGCCAGGCCGCCGTGTCGCCCCGGAGGAGCGGACCCCACCGATAGGCCAGCCAGCCTGTAGGCGAGCGGAGGGTCTCATACAGGGGCGCCGGGAGAACGCCGGCGGAAACCTCCTCGGCGAGATAACGGGCGATCCAGGCTTGCTCCCGGCCCATCCCGTAAACGACGATGCCGAGCAACACCAACACCCCCAGGGCGTTCACCAGCGTCCGCAGCCCGGCCAGCCCCGGGTTCCAGAGGGTGGGGATGAGGACGAGCTCCCGGAGGCTGTGGAACGCGATGGCGGTTAGAAGGCCCAGGACCGGCCACGCCCACCGGGCGGATCCCCGGCTCAGCCGCGCCGCGGCGAGCCCCAGGCCGATCCACGCGGTGAAAAAGGCCTGGGCCAGGCCCAGGGTCGCCGTCCGCCCGAACGCCTCGCCCAGGCTCCAGCCCCGGGCCGGAGCTCCGAGGATGGTGTCCGCGGCCGCGAAGGCGAAGCCGGTCAGGGCGCCGTACAGGAAGCCGTCGTAGAGGCTGTCGATCTCCCGGGCATACAGCAGGAAGAATCCCAGCAGGAGCAGGCCCTTGACGATCTCCGCCAGCGCCGGCAGCAGGATCGCGTTCCCCCAGGTTCCCATGGTCAGCGGATCGAAGAGCGCAGCGCCCCCGGCGAGGACCAGCGGCCGCAGCAGGACGATGGCCATCGCCGAAAGGCTGCCCCAGAGGGCCGCCACGCCCATGAGGGTCAACGGCTCCT
The DNA here is from genome assembly GCF_034432235.1 of Thermoflexus sp. Classification (NCBI taxonomy): domain Bacteria; kingdom Bacillati; phylum Chloroflexota; class Thermoflexia; order Thermoflexales; family Thermoflexaceae; genus Thermoflexus; species Thermoflexus sp. Next base: position 40,692 of record NZ_DAOUCJ010000111.1, read on the forward strand.
TTTCATAGCGATCGAACCACCACATCACCCCCGCGAAGATGGCGGTGGGGATCAGCGCGCCGACCATCGCGACCCCCAGCGCCGCGATCCCGGACACAGCCATCGGGCACCTCCTTTCCGCGCCGCGAATCGATGTCGCCCTCAGCGGGCGGCATAGGTGAACACATACAGATACGTGTAGTTCCCGGTGTCGACGATGTAGCCGGCGAACTTCAGGGTGCCGTCCTCCCGGTAAGCCTCAAAGGCCATGCTCCCGCTGCTGTGGCTGAAGTAGCCGGGCTCGTTTACCACACCGTCCTGATCGAAATCCGTGTCGATCAGCGCGTATTGAAACGGCGTGTGGATCGGCTGGGCGCCCTGGGCAGTGACCAGAAGCCCCTGGAACCCCTGCACGTTGGGGAAGAAGGGGCATGGGAAAAGGGTGTAGCCCGGCTGGTCCACCAGAGAGCAATCCCGGTTGACCCGCAGGCCGCCGAAGGGGAACTGCACCTGGATGCTCCCATCCCCCAAGGCGCGGACCTGGATGGCGGATCCGGCCCCTGAGGTCAGGGGCTGACATTGATTGGCGTTGACATCACAGGTGTAGCCGCCCGTCTGGACCAGGGTGAACCCTCCAGCGGTTCCCCCGGGGGCAGGGGCCACTGGCCCGCCGGGGCCGCCCTGCGGCCCGCCGCCCATCGGCCCGCCGCCCGCCCCGGGCGAGGGGGCCGGGGCGACCGGCCCGCCCCCCGGACCTCCGCCGCTGGGCCCGCCGCCCGAGACACCGGGCGTGCTAGCCGGTCGGACGGCCGGGGTGGCCGGCCGTACAGGATGCTGGTTCTGGCCCCGGAGGGCCAGAGCACCGACCCCACAGATCACCAGGCCGAGGATCGCCAGCCCGAGGAAGAGCAACCCGGCACATCCGCCCCCCACCAGCAGCGGCAGCCGGCTTCCTCCTGAAGATCCGGATGACTCCATGCTCGACATCGCTCCCTCCCGGAAGGTTCTGGGGATGTTCCCCGGATGCGGAACATAGCATAGGCGGGGGCTGGGAACATGTTGTGAACAACGGAGGCTGTTTTCAGATCGGCTCCCCGCGATGGAGGCGCTCGGCGAGCCAGCGGGTGAGCGGGGAGGGAGCGGCCTGAAGCTCCCGGCGAAGGGCCTCCACAGCCTGCTCGTAAATCCACAGGGCGCGGGATCGATGCCCCTGGCGGGCCCACGCCCGCATCAGAACCTGATAGCCTTCCTCCAGCCAAGGCGCGTCCTCGACGGCGCGCTCCGCCCAGCGGATGGCGGCATCCAGCTCCTGGAGGATCAGGGCGTCTTCCGCCAGCGCCTGGGCGGCTTCTGTCCGCAGGGCCCGCCAGCGTTCCTGATAGGGAATCAGCCAGGCTTCGTAGGGCCGATCGGGCAGCAGCAGCGGCCACTCCTCCAGGCGCTTCGCCAGGGCCGCCCACGTCTCCCGGGGCATGGGGCGGGTGGCCAACGCCCGCCGGATCTCCGCCTCGATTCGCTCCACATCCACTTCCACCACGTCGTGGGGATCAAAACGCAGGGCATCGCCCTTGACGTCGAAATAGCGGAAGGGACCTTTGGGGCGCATGGCGGGCTCCAGAACGTGATGCAGCCAGGAGAAGAGCCGCCGCAAAATCTCCTTCGCGGCTTCCAGATCATGCTCTGGCCATAGATCCTCCAGGATCCGTTCCCGGGTCAGCCACTGGCGGCGGTGGAGGGCGAAGTATTGCAGAAGCCGGGCGACGGCCGGCCGGGGCCAGACGGACTCCGTTAGGAGCTCTCCTTTCCGCCGGACCTCGAAGCGGCCGAGCAGCTGGATCTCGAGGGGAGGCGGCGGCAGGGATTCGAGGAACTGGAGGGCACCTTCCAGGGCTTTGCGGATCGCCGGGTGGCGCTCCCGGCGCAAAGCGTCCTGCAGGAGCGGCATCGCCGCCTCCTCCCGGGTGGCCGCCAGGGCCCGCGCCGCCGCGCGGCGGATGCGCTCCCGGGGGTCCCGCAACAGCTCCTGGAGGATCGGGAGGGGCCGCAGGCGGCCCAGCGCGTGGATGGCCTCGTCCTCGTCGATTCCTTCTTTCAGACAGAGGAGCCAGAAAGCCGTTCCCAGCTCCGGATCGCGGGCGGACAGTCGATCCTCCCGGCCGAGCCGGCGGAGGGCGGCTTGGAGGTGGCGGCGCCAGCGGGGATCCCCGACCGCGTGGGCCTGGAGGGCCCGCAGCGCCCGGAGCCGGAGGTAAGAAGCTCCCGCTCGTGCGGCAATGAGGGTCTCCACGGCGGGGTGGTTCTCGATGCGCCCCAGAGCCTGAGCCGCCAGGTCGCATTCCAGGGCGACCAGGGCCCGGGCCAGGGGAGCGCCATCGAGCCGCGGGAGCGCCTGCTCCGCGATCCGGAGGGCCTCCTCCGGCTGCCCCTGCCGGCGGGCGTGCCAGGCCTCTGCCTGGGCCAGAAAGCCTGCCCGCTCCGGATGCCCGTGGACCAGATCCCCGGCCCGCGCGAGGGCGGAGGCGGCCTCCTCCCCATGTCCCTGGCCGATGGCGCCCATCGCCCGGCACCACCAGAACCAGAAGTCGTTGCTGGCCTGGCCCTCTTCCACTTCCCGCGTTAGGGCCTCGATCTCCCTGAGGATCCGTTCCAGCTCCCCCCAGGCTCCCCTTTCGATCGCCAGGATGGCCCAGCCGATCAGGTGGGTGATCCGCTGCGCGGGCCGCCCGGCGTAGTAAGGGGCGTTGGCAGCGAGCAGCGCCCGCGCCTCCTCGAAGCGCCCGGCGGGGATCTCCACGCCCACCGCCCGGTTGTGGCGGAGGAAGACCGGATAGTGCGGATCCCCCAGCTCCTCCGCCAGGGTCATCGCCTCCCGATAGAGGCGGCGGGCCTCGCTCAGACGTCCCAGGCCAGCGCAGGCGTCGGCGGCCGTCTTCAAGAACCGCATGCGGAGCGTGAGGGAGCGGACCTCCCGGAGCCCCTGGGTGCTCCAGGCCAGGCTTTCCCCGAAGCGCCCTTCAACGTAGAGCACCGAGGCCAGCATCAGGGTAGCCTGATCCCGCAGCGCGGCATTCTCCCGCTGCTCCGCCCATGTCAGCACCTCCCGGAGGACGGCCCGGCCCTCCTCCCAGTGGCCGGCCCGATGCAGCTCCTTGCCCAGGCGGAGCATCAGGTCTGGCGCCTCCCGGCGCGCAGGCTCGGGGAGGCCCATCACCCAGCGCTGGAACGTCCGCCGCCGCCCCCGGTCCCAGATGAAGGCGTCCGGCAAGGTCCGCAGCAGCCGGATCGCCTCCGCTTCCAGCCCTCCCGCCAGCGCGTGTTCGATGGCCATCTCGAGATCCCCTCGCCCTTCAAACCAGGCCATCGCCCGGGCGAACAACGGGGGAAGCGGCTCCGGCGCGTGGCGCAGCAGGAACTCGCGAAACAGCTCGTGGTAACGCCAGCGGTTCGGAGGGCCGGCGGGCTCCAGGAACAGCCGGCGCCGCTGGGCCTCAGCGAGCAACGCCGGCAGCTGGCTTGAGAGCGGAGGACGATCTTCGAGGAGAGCGGCTGCCAGTTCGAGGTCGAACATCAGAGGGACAGCAGTGCGGAAAAGAAACGCCTGCAGCGTTTCGGGGAGCGTTCGAAGCAAGGAGCGGGCCAGCTCCTCGAACAGCCGGTCCTGGGCTTCCGGCCAGCGTTCCGGGAGCGGGCGGTCCGCGTCGGGTTGGGCGAGGAGCGCGATGGCGATGGGCCAGCCCCGAGTGCGGGCATGGATCTGGGCGGCCGTCCCATTATCCACCCCAAGGACCATGGAGATCTCGCCGATTGAGAAGGCCAGCTCCACTTCGGTCAACCAGGTTTGCGGGAAAGGGCCCTCGCACAGAAGCTCCGGGATCCAGCGTCCGGCGATCACCCAGCGATCCGGGGCATGGGCGATGGCCTCCCGGAGATCGCGCAGGGCCTCCGGCCCATCGGCGAGAAGATGGACATCGTCGAGGAGACGAAAGCGCGCTTGCTCCAGCGGCGCCAGCGCCTCCTGCAGGTTCCCGGGGTCAATCGCCGAGGGGGTCAGCGGGAGATACCGGCTGCCGGGGAGGTGGAGCTCCAGGGACCGCAGGAGTGCACTCTTGCCGTAGCCGGGCGGGGCGGCGATCCACACCGTTCCATGCCGCAGGCCTTCCTGCACCCGCTGGATCAGATGCGGGCGGATCTGAACGGCCGCAAGGGCTCTGTTCGCGCCCATCCCTGGGCCCCTCCAGGGTCAGGATCGGTTCGTTCCTTCGCTCTTCTGGTTCTCAACCTGCTGAGAGCCATCGTGGGGGGTGCGGTGCCCTCTCCAGTCGATCGCATCGAGCAGGTTGTTTTAATTATAACCGACGCTCGTATCGGTGTGGGTCACGCGGGTGTCGAAGGAATTCGACCGGGGAGGGCCTTCGGCGCGATGGCCGGGATGGCGTCGAATGAATTCGACCTCGAGTGGCCTTCGGCCGATGGCCGGCCAGAAAGCATCTTCGCGTCGGCGCAGGCCGACGCCTGGCGCGGAGCGCCTTACGAGGCCGATTTCCATCGGCGTGAGAGGCCATCCCGGGGGGCAAAGCACCGTGTCTGGGGTCTGCCGGGAACGGGGGTCTGGACTTCACCCCTGGTCTTTCAGAAGGGAAGCGGGCCAGGGGAAGCGATGGAATGGAGTTTGACATGGCGGCCCGAAGGCGTATTCGACGGTCCGTTGGTGGAGACCTGCGATCACGGACCACAGGGTGGCGAACCCGGGGCGGTGACCGCAGACGGGGGCCTCATGATCGCTCAGCGCCTGGCGCAGGCGTTCCCAGGGCGGCGCGCCCGCGCTGGCGATCCGCTTCACCAGTTGTTCCTTCCGTCGAATGGAAAATCGCAGATCCCGGGGGCCGTGATACGCCCGCAACGCCGGATGGTCATAGTGGTTCGTCACCGTCAGGATCCCGTTCTCCGGGGCGCGCACGGCCACGCCGAGCGGATGGACCTCTACCGCGAACCCCTCGCGGGGATCGGCGATCAGGAAATTCATGGGAAGCATATGGGGCATCCGCAGCAGCAGCTCGACCGCCTCCCCGGCCGATCGGCAGCGCTCGAGCAGAATGCGAGGAACCAGATGGAAGGGGATCCCGGGCCGAGGCGGGGGCTCATCGGCCATCACGGCGTGCAGGGAGACGAAGAGACCCGCCTCATTGACCCCATCGTAGCGGCCGCCGGGGACGCTGCCCATCATCCCCAGGGAGGCCATGCCTCCCTCCGGTCGCAACCCGATCAGATCCCGTCGACGTTGAATGGGTTGGAAATCGTAGTTCCGCCCCACCCACACCCCCTCTGGACTCCACCATGCCACAGCGGAACAGGCGAACAGGCGGGCGCGCATGGAGGTCCGGCAGACCTGCTGCCAGAGGAATCGGGAATCCAACCCCTGGGCCGCGGCGTAGCCCTCGTATTCCTCAATCAGGGGAGGATGCCAGCGGGCCACCAGCCGGCGGCAGGCTTCCGCCAGCTCCGGATCCGGGGGCGAAGGCCACCAGGGCGGACGGCGGAACGGCGGGTCGAGATGGCCCATCGCTTCCCCGATGGCCCGATGCGTGCCCGTAAGCTCCAGAAAGCGATAAGGAGCAGGCAGGTTCATCCATCCCCCTTTCGTGGCTGGGCCCGTAGCGCGCGTAATACGGCCAGCTCCTCCGGGGCGGGCGGCGGCGTGACCGCCAGATCCGGGGCGATTCGGAGAGGCCATCCCGTTCGCTCCTGCACCGTTTCCACGGGGATTCCCGGATGGATCGCGCTCAGCACCAGTTCCCCGGAGGCATCTGGAGTGAGGATGCCCAGATCCGTGATGACCGCTGCCGGCCCGCCCCCGGAGAGCCCGGCCCGCTGTCGGCTTCCCCATCCTTCCAGGAAACCGGGCGCGGTGCGGAAATCGCAACGTTCAGGGAAGCGACGCCGCTCATGAGGGGTGATCACATAGAAACGGCCCGCCCACGCGGCGATCTCTGCGGCACCCCCCGATCCGGGCAGCCGGACCTGGGGCCGGTGATACGCTCCGATCACCGTGGCGTTCAGGTTCCCGAAGCGATCCACCTGGGCCCCGCTCAGGAAGCCCACGTCGATCCGCCCTCGTTGCAGGTAGAAGGCGAACAGATCGAACATCGGGAGGACAGCCAGCGCCCCGCTCACCAGCGCGGGATCGCCGATCGAAAGGGGGAGGCGGCGGGGACGGGCGCCGATGACGCCGGCCTCGTAGATCAGAACGAGGTTCGGGGCGTGGAGGCGCCGGGCCAGATTGCAAGCTAGGTTTGGCCATCCGATCCCCACGAACACCACCTCGCCGTCCCGAAGCATCCGGGCGGCGGCGATGATCATCATCTCCTCCGGCGTGTAGTCCATCGCCTTCCCTCGATGTCATAGGCAGGAAGCCCCTTCGGGGGCGTCCCGCTCGCAACTCCTCATCGTCGGGATCCGGGCGCCTCCCGCGGGATCACCGTGAACGTCCGGAGCTGATGCTGTCGCATCACCTGGAGCTCCACGGGGCGTCCCGGAGGCCAGTGGGCCAGGAATCGGTGCAGCTCCCCCAGGCTCTTCACAGGTTGCTCCCCAATCCGGATCAGGACATCCCCTTCTTGAAGCCCGGCCTGAGCCGCCGGCCCCCGGGGATCCACTTCCAGGATCTCCAGGCCGGTGGCGGAAGCCGGCCATGCGATGGGGCGGATCTGGACCACGATCCCCAGGTAAGCCCGGCGGATGCGGCCTTCTTTGATCAGCAACGCTGCGACCCACTCCGCTGTATAGCTGGGGATGGCGAAGGCGATGTTTTCCGCCCCCAGGATCGTGGCCACGCACACGCCGATCACCTCGCCCCGGCTATCGACCAGAGGGCCGCCGGAGTTCCCCGGGTTGAGGGCTGCGTCGGTCTGGATGATATCCTCGATCACCTGCCCCCCCGGGCCCTGGAGCGCTCGCCCCAGGCCGCTGATGATCCCGGCCGACACGGTGAAGTGGAAGCCCAGGGGATTGCCAATGGCCACGACCAGCTGTCCCAGGCGCAGACGGGAGGAGTCGCCCAGCCGCGCGGCCGGGAAGGTTTCCCCGCGCTCCACCCGCAGGACGGCCAGATCGGTGTAAGGATCCTCGCCGATGAGGCGGGCGGGGAAGGTGCGGCCATCGATCAATGTCACCTCGGGATCCCGGATGTGGCGGATCACATGGCTGTTGGTCAGGAGATAGCCATCCGGGGTGATGAAGAAACCGGAGCCCATCGGCTCGATCGCCCGGTGCCTTCGAGGGGCACCGGCCGGCCGGATGCTGACCACCGCCGGGCCGACCTGCTCCACCACACGGATCACTGTCTGGGAATACGCATCCAGCGGTTCCTCTTCGCGCATTTCCATTCCTGCAGGACTTCGGGAGTCCCTCCGGTCGAATCAACGGCGCAGCTCATGAACTTCCATCAGCGCCCAGAGGCGAGCGGGGTCCACGGGCTCCACCTCCAGCCCGAACACCTCCCCGAAGGAACGGGCGAGGGCTTCCTGGACCGTGGCCAATTGCCGGGCCCGCTCGGCCTCATCCTCGGGTTCCCCCCAGAACATCGCCATCGAGACCACGCCCTTATCCGTGATGCCGCAAGGGACAATGCCGGTGAAGTAGGTGAGATCCGGACACACGTTGAGGGCGAACCCATGCGTGGTGATCCCCCGCGCATCGACGCGCGCGCCGATCGCCGCGATCTTCGCGGGGGCCTGCCGCAGATGGGGCGGGCACCAGGCGCATCGGCTCAGCGCATCCGGCTGCACCCACACCCCGGGGGCTCCGGGGATCGTCCCTGCGGCGATGCCGAAGCGGGCCAGGGTCTCCACCAGCATCTGCTCGATCCGGCGGACGAAGGCCACTTTGTCCAGACCCAGAGCCGGGAGATCCAGGATGAAATAGCCGACGACCTGGCCCGGGCCGTGATACGTGACGTCGCCGCCGCGATCGGTGACCACCACGGCGACCCCCCGACGGGCGCGTTCCCCCTCATCCCACAGGATATGCTCGGGGCGGGCCGAACGCCCCAGGGTGAACACGTGGGGATGCTCCAGCAGGAGCAGCGTATCCGGGATCTGCCGGGCTGCGCGCGCCTCCGCCAGCGCTCGCTGCAGCGCCCACGCGGCCGTGTATTCCACGGTGCCCAGTTTGGACCACCAGCCTTTCATCGGTTCCCTTCCTCGGGCCTCCGCCGCCCAGGATCGCCCTTTCCCGGAGTATCTTCATCCGCTCCTCTCATCACCTGGACCATGTTCGGCGCACGATCTCCCCCCGCCCGCCCAGGGGGCTCTCCGGGCGCCCATTGATGCGCACCTGGAGGGCCGCAGCGTTCCCGGTCTCCAGTTGCAGAGACGAGCGGGCCTCCCAGGTTCGGGTTTCCCCCGGTCGCAGCAAGCCTTGATAGACCACCTGATCATCGGCCCGGATCCGTATCCACACGTGCTCGCTGGCCTCCACTTCAAGGCGGAGCGCTGGCGCGGGGGCTGCGGATACGGGGGTAGAAGTAGCGAGCGGAAGGGATGCCGCTCCGGGCACAGTGGGTGCTGGAGGAAGCCCCAGCGATCGAACCCGCCATGGCCCACGGGCCAGCCCGAGGACGCCGGCCAGCAACAGGATCGCCAGGCCGATGGAGGCAAGGGGTCGCCATGGAAGAGCAGGGCGGGCCGGGATGCGGGTGAGTTCGAACATGGAGGGCATGCGGGAAGGTTGGGCTGGGGGGACGGCCGTCGGCATCCCATCCCATTCGGCCAGGAGCGCGGTCTCATCCAGCCCCAGCCACCGGGCGTAGCGGCGCAGGAATCCCCGCGCATGGGCGGGGCTGGGGAGAAGCGAGAAGGCCTCGTTCTCCAGCGCCTCCAGATAGATGCGTTTGATCCGGGTTCCTGCCGCCGCTTCCTCCAGGGAGATCCCCCGGGCTTCCCGGGCTGCCCGCAACTGCTCCCCGATCCCCACGCTTATGCCTCCCGTTCCACCACCACCTGGACCTGGGCGGAGATCTCCGGCCCCAACCGCACCTTTACCGGGTGGGTGCCCAGAGTGCGGATGGGGGCCTCCAGCTCGATCCGCCGTCGATCCACCTCCACCCCGAGCTGTTGAGCGATGGCCTCGGCGATCTGCTGGCTCGTGATCGCGCCGTAGAGCCGATCGCCCTGCCCGGCCCGAGCCCGGATCGTCACCGCGGCTCCCTGGAGCCGGGCGGCCTTTTCCTGAGCCGTGCTCAGCTGGCGGATCCGGCGTTGCTCGGCAGCCTGGCGGGTTTCCACCGCGTGGCGGATGAGGCCTTCGGTAGCTGGCGTGGCCAGGCCTTTGGGGATCAGGAAATTGCGCGCGTAGCCGTCGGCGACCTCTTTCACCTCGCCGGCCCGCCCGAGGTTCGGCACATCCCGCAACAGCACCACCTTCATCGCGCTGATCCTCCACGCCGGGATCACTCGATCAGGACGGAACTCCTGGGGTATCTTATCAGGAATCCGATGACGGGACAATCGCGATCCGGGCAACCGGCGAGCGCCCGGCCGGCTCGTTTCCGGGAGAACGCTGACCGCGCTCCCTCTTCCCGTGGCCCGGAGCATCCGTTCGTTGGGCTCCCGGCCAGGGAGGCGGGAAGGCTCCTCCCTGCTTTATCTCCCCCGCCCATGGCCTTTTCGCTGATCCTCTTGACAAAAAATCGGGCGCGTGCTATATATAGCGACAAACTTCCGGAGCGACCGAAGGCGATGGTTGTGATGCGCTCTACCCCACCAGCTCGCGCGAGGGGCGCTCCGCCACGGCGGATCGCGCAGCGGGTGGATTTCATCTCCTCGATGAACACCTGTATCTGTCCTGAGCGGGGGCAGAAGGTGGCCGCCCGCTTGGGACGCGCGCCCCGCTGAGTGGAACCGACCCCCTTCTGCCTCCGCCTTCTCTCATCTCCTGACGGAATCACCCTGACTCAGATCTGCTCGGCGTCCTCTCCGGCTATCCCTGCTGCTTCGCCCGGATGGCGTTTGCTGTAAACGTCCCTGTATATCCCATTCGGGGGGATGGGGATAGGCCGGGCACAGAGCGATGGCAGCCGTTCTCTGTCTCTTTCCCCATAAACCCTGATCCGGGAGGTTGGTCATGGCGACGTATGCGGATCCGTTGGCCCTGGTGGACACCGAGTGGGTGGCGCAGCACCTGCAGGACCCGAAGGTGCGGATCGTGGAGGTGGATTATGACCCGGCCAGCGCCTATCATCTGGGTCACATCCCGGGCGCTGTGCTCTTCGACTGGCGGAAGGATCTGAACGACCCGGTGCGGCGGGACATCCTGAGCAAGGAGGCCTTCGAGGCCCTCAACAGCCGTGCGGGGATCTCCAACGACACCACTGTGGTGCTTTACGGGGATTTCCGGAACTGGTTCGCGGCCTTCGCCTTCTGGATCTACAAGTATTACGGCCATGCGGATGTGCGGTTGCTGAACGGCGGCCGCAAGAAGTGGATCGAGGAGAAGCGCCCGCTCACTGAGGAAGTCCCTTCGTATCCTCCAACCACCTATCGGGCTCAGGATCCGGACGCCCGGCTGCGGGCGCATCTGCCCTACGTCCTGAACGTACTGGGCAAGCGCGGGGTGGCCCTGGTGGATGTGCGTTCCCCGGCGGAGTTCACCGGGGAGATCACCGCTCCGCCGGAGTATCCCAACGAGGCGGCCCAGCGGGGCGGCCACATCCCTGGGGCGGTGAACATCCCATGGTCGAAGGCCCTGAACGACGATGACACCTTCAAGGATGCCGAGTCCCTGCGCCGGATCTATGAGGAGGCAGGGGTCACCCCGGACGAGGAGGTGATCACCTATTGTCGCATCGGGGAGCGTTCTTCGGTGACCTGGTTTGTGTTGCGCCATCTGCTGGGCTACCCCAATGTCCGCAACTATGACGGTTCCTGGTCGGAGTGGGGCAACACCATCGGCGTTCCGATCGAGCGCTGAGGCGAGGCGAGGGCGGGCCTCCGGCCGGAGGCCCGCCCTTCGGAAGACCGGAGGGAAGCCATGGCACGGATCGTGCGGACCGTGGATCTGCGGGCGGGGATCGAGCTGTGCACGGATTCCCCGATCGGACGGGTTCAGCAAGCCCTGGCCGGCCTAGGGCCGGAGGAGGCGGTGGCGGTGTGGGTGAAAGGCTACGCCGACGAGTTCACCGTCACCGCATGGGCGAGGCGGAATGGATATGCGGTCCTGGAGGTGCAGCGGGAGGGTGAGGAAGCCCGCATCCTGCTTGGGGTTTCCCCCGAGCTGGAAAAGGAGATGTGAGTCTTGTGTTCAGGAGGGCAAACGATGCTGGTTTTGATCGAGGCAGCGCCGACGGTTCCCAGCGGTCCAGAGACGGCGGCTCGAACTCTGGGATCTCTTGCTCAGGCCTTGCGGGCCCGAGGAGAGCGCCTGGTGGAGGCCCAGGTCGCAGCGGATCGCTCCCGTTTCTTTCTGATCATCGAGGCCTCCGAGGTGGGGGCCGCCGAGCAGGCCGTGCGGGAGGTGGGGCTGGAGGTTCGGCTGGCTAAGCCGGTGCGTCTGGTCGGTCAGGAGGTTGAAGAGATCTCCCGAAGCCCCTCGGCTGTGGACTTTATCGTGGAATGGAATTTCCCTCCCGGGCTGACGATGGAAGCCTATCTGGCTCGCAAGCGCGCCAATTCCCCGCGCTACGCGCTGGTCCCGGAGGTGCGGTTCCTGCGCACCTATGTTTGCGAGGATATGAGCAAATGCATTTGTTTCTATGAGGCCGAGCGGGAGGAGGATGTCCGGCGAGCCCGGGAGGTGGTGGAAGCCCCCGTGGATGCGATCATCCGTGTGGATCGGGAGTTCGACCCGGGGCTTTCCGATCGAAGCGTTGCGGGAGGGGCAGGATGAGCTTGCTGAGCGCGGAAGGGTTGTCGAAAAGCTATTCCGTCCGAGGGCGCCGGGTGCCGGTGCTCCTGCGGGTTTCCCTGGAAGTTCCGGCAGGTCAGGTGCTGGCGGTGTTGGGGCCCAGCGGGGCAGGGAAATCCACCCTCTTGCGTCTGCTGGCTGGGCTGGAGACCCCCGACGAGGGGGAGGTCCGACTTCGGGGAGAGCCGATCCGGGCAGGTCACCCGGAGCTGGCGCTGATGTTCCAGGACCCCTGTTTGCTGCCCTGGCTTTCGGTGCAGGAGAACGTCCATTTCGGGGTTCGATTCATGGGGCTGTCGGGAGCGGAGTCCCGGCGGCGAGTTGAGGAAGCGCTGGCGTGGGTGGGGCTCCAGGAGTTCGCGGATTGGTATCCCCATCAGCTTTCGGGGGGAATGGCGCAGCGGGTGGCGCTGGCCCGGGCGTTGGCCCGTCACCCCCGGGTGCTTCTGCTCGATGAGCCCTTCAGTGCCCTGGATCCGCCCGCTCGTCACGCCTTGGGGGAGTTGATCCGGCGAGCCGCCGGAGAGGGGATCGGGGTGGTCCTGGTCACCCACGACGTGGAGGAGGCGATCCGGCTGGCGGATGAGGTGATCGTTCTCACGGCAGGCCCCGGTCGGGTGTTCATGTATCAGCCTCTGCATGGATGGGAAGCGCCCCATCGGATCCTGCGCCGCGCTCTGGAGCTCGCAACGGCCGATGGTTGGGCTTCTCATCGTGCGCTCGCCTTCCCGTTCACCACAGGTTTCCGTTAATCGGAGGTGAAGAACATGGGGCGTCCTCCAGGCCGTCTCTGGCGGCGTCGGGAGTTGCTGACGACGATGGGAGGGATGCTTCTGGGTTGGGGGATCGGGGGGCTCTCCGGCTGTTTGCCTCGGGCGATTTCGCCCTCGCCCCTCGAATCCCCGGCTTCCGCGCCCGGCCTGCAACCCGGTCGTCCGTTGCGGATCGGTTACCTTCCGATCACCGATGCATCGCCGCTGCTGGCAGCGGAGGCTCTGGGTTTCTACCGAGAGGAAGGATTAGGCAGCGCCGAGCTCCGGCTGTTCCGCTCATGGGCTCAGCTGATGGAAGCTTTCCAGGCCCGACAGGTCGATGTGATCCATCTTTTGATGCCCGCGGCGATCTGGCTGCGCTACAGTCGCCGTTTCCCCGCACGGGTTGTGGCCTGGAACCACGTAAACGGCTCTGCGTTGACGGTCCGTCCGGAGATTCAGCAGTTGAAGGATCTGGGCGGACAGACCGTAGCGGTGCCCTTCTGGTATTCCATTCATAACGTGATTCTGCAAATGCTTTTACGAAAGGCGGGCCTGAGGCCTGTGCTCGGCGGAGAGGGGAAGGTGGGTGCGGAGGAAGTGCGTTTGATTGTGTTGCCGCCTCCGGAGATGCCCCCAGCCCTGGCCTCCGGACGGATCGCCGGGTTCATTGTGGCCGAACCCTTCAACGCGCTGGCTGAGGTCCAGCAGGTGGGGCGCGTCCTTCGTTTCACGGGCGATGTGTGGAAAGAGCATGCCTGCTGTGTGGTGGTGATGCACGAGGCCGATCTGGAAGGAGCTCCCGTATGGGCGCGAGGCGTGGTTCGGGCCGTCGTTCGTGCTCAGGTGTGGTTGCGTCAAAATCGGCGGGAGGCTGCTCGCCTGCTCTCCCGAGCAGGCCGGGCTTACCTGCCCCATCCCCCCGAGGTTCTGGAGCGGGTGTTCGCCGCCCATCTCTCCGGGTATGAAGGCGTCCTTCAGCATCCCGAGTGGTCGCCCATGCGAATCGATTTCCAGCCCTTTCCTTATCCCTCCTTCACGGAGGCGCTCGTCTCCGCCTTAAGGGAGACGGAAGTGGAAGGCGAGACGGGGTTCCTGGGGGCTCTCGACGCTGCCGATGTGGCGCGGGATCTGGTGCTGGAGGAGTTGGCCCGGCGGGCGGTCGAGGAGCTGGGAGGGCCTGGGATCTTCGGCCAGCCGGCGACATGGCGCCGGCAAGAGCGCATCGAGCCATGAGGCGGTGGCTATGAAGCAGAGGGGGATGGCAATTCTACTATCCTGCCTTGGGTTGGGGATTGGATGGGGACTCTGGGAAGGGCTCATTCGCATCGCGGTGCCCCGATCCTCCATGGCTGCCGCGTTCGCTCCGGGGCCTTCCCTGGAGGCCATGTATCATCTGATCCGGGAGGGGGTGCTGCTCTATCACGCGGGGGTGAGTCTCCGACGGGTTCTGATCGGGCTGGGGCTGGCGGTGGGGGTGGGAGTGCCCTTTGGACTGGCCCTCGGGTATTTTCCCAACTTGGAGCGGGTTGCTGCCCCGATTCTTCAGTTCGTGCGCACGGTCTCCCCGCTCTCCTGGATGCCCATCGCGGTGATCGCCCTGGGGATCGGGGATCGTGCGGTGATCTTCCTGATCGCCATCGCTTCTGTGTGGCCGATCCTGCTGAGCACGGCCTCTGGGGTGCGCCACCTGAATCGGAGCTGGCTGTGGCTGGCCCGCAGCGTAGGAGCTTCAACAATGCATATCCTGATCCACGTCGCCCTCCCGGCCGTGGGGGCTCAGCTCTTCAACGGGCTTCGGATGGCCGTGGGCATCGCCTGGGTGGTTCTGGTCCCTGCAGAGATGCTGGGGGTAAGCAGCGGGCTGGGTTATTTTCTCCTGGATGCGCGCGACCGTCTGAGCTACTCGGAGCTGATGGCGGCGATCCTGGGGATCGGGGGGGTGGGCCTGCTGCTGGACACCGGGATCCGCACGCTGGAGGTTCGCTGGCGGAAGTCGGGGGAGGGGCGCGCGTGATCTGGCGTGGATATCGAGTGGTCGAGCGGACGTGCGACGTGCTGGTGATCGGAGCCGGCATGGCCGGGTTGACCGCGGCATGGGCGGCCGCCCGGGCGGGGGCCCGAGTGCTGGTGGCGTGCAAGGGATTCGCAGGGGCTGATGGAGTCAGCCCCTTCGCTGGCGGGGTGGTGCTGTATCTGCTGCCGGAGGACGATGAAGAGGAGTTTCTTCGGGAACACGAATACCTTAACGAGGGGCTGATCCATGCCGAGGTTCTCCGGCGGGTGATCCGCCAGAATGCCTCCCTCTGGCAGGCGTGGGGACGGTGGGGGGCTCCGTTGGAGCGGGAGATGGATGGCTCTCCCCGCCGACGATGGCTGCGGATCGGTGGGCGCTCCCATGTTCCCCGGCTGGTTGTGGACAGCGTGGAGCTGATGCGGTTTCTCCGGCGACTGGCCTTGCGCTCGGGCGTTCGCCTGTTGGAGCAGACGTGCCTCACCGGCCTCTTAAAGGATCCGGCGGGAGCGCTGGCAGGGGCGGTCGGTTTCCGGCGACAGGATGGAGAGCTGGTGATCGTTCGCGCTCCTGCAGTGATTGTGGCCTCCGGTGGGTGCTCATGGCGGGGGGCCCATATGGGACAGCACAATGTGATGGGGGATGGCTACGCGATGGCGGCCCGCTTCGGAGCGGAGCTGGCTTCTATGGAGTTCTGCGCAAGCTATGTGGCTACCTGCTCCTTGTTCGACAGCCATGGTCAGTGTGTGCTGGCTGCTCTCGGAGGGAGGTTTCGAAACCGTCTGGGAGAGAACATCCTGATCCGCCATGGCCTGCCGGAGCCGGCCCCCACCCATCAGCTGGCGCTGGCCATGATCCTGGAACTCCTGGAAGGTCGAGGGCCCGTTCGATTCGATCTGCGGGGGATCTCCGAGGAGGAGCGTCGCGATTGGGAGGAACGGTTCCCCTTGGTAGCCCGCGGATTGCGGCGCACGGGTCGGGATGTATTCGCCGAACCGGTACCCTGGTTCCCAGGGTTCACCGGCTCGATCGGGGGAAGCGGCGGGATTCGCTGGCAGAGGCTCGGCGGGTGGACCAGCATCCCGGGTCTGTTTGTGGCGGGGGATGCGGCCATGCGCACGCCGATCACAGGGGCGGGCAGCGGCATTACTTTCTTGAATCTGGCGTGGGCAGGGGTCAGCGGTCTCTGGGCCGGCTTGTCGGCCGCCGGGTGGGTCCGAGGCCGCTCCGCGCCGGAACCTGAACGGACTGACAGGGCGATCGAGGAGGGTTTGAGGGAAACCGTAGAGCCTCTGGAGCGCCGAAAGGGACCCTCGCCCCGCTCGGTGCTCCGTCAGCTCCAACAGGTGGTGGTGGATCCCTGCGTCAGCTTTCTCCGGACCCGCGAGGGATTACAAGCGGCCCTGTCCCGGATTCGGGAGATCCGTCGGGAGGCCGAGGGGCTGCAGGCACGGGACTGGCACGATCTGGCCTGCTGTCATGAGGTTCGTCATGCCGCCCTGGTGGCGGAGGCGATGCTGGCCAGCGCTGTGGTTCGGGAGGAGAGCCGAGGCTGGCACCGCCGCCTGGATTTTCCGAACCCGGGAGGCCCCGTATGGGAGGTCTGGACAGCGGCGCGCCTGCAGGGAGAAGGAGCGGATGCGGATTTCGAGGTCTGGCTCTGGCCTCCCTCCTCGTTACGGGCGGAACCTCCGGAGGGCGCAGATGATCTGCTTCGTGGATGAGGAGCGGTGCGTGGGATGCGGCCTGTGTGTGCGGGTCTGCCCCTTGGATGTGTTCCGGATGACCCCGCGGGATGGGCGGGGGAAGCCGGTGGCCCGAGCCATCTATCCCGAGGATTGCATGAGCTGTTTCATCTGCGAGGAATACTGCCCGGTAGGCTGTCTGTATGTCAGCCCGGAGCGAAGCCCATTGCACGCGGTATGGCCTTTCCCCGCTGAGATCGAAGGGAGGGAAGAGAGATGAGCGAGATCGAGGCGCTCCTGCGTCACAATGAGGCCTACGCGGCCTCCTTCGACCAGGGTCATCTCCCCGCTGCTCCCTCCCGCCGGCTGGCCATCGTGACCTGCATGGACGCGCGCATCGATGTGCACCGGATCCTGGGCCTTCGGGAGGGCGAGGCCCACATCATCCGCAACGCCGGAGGGGTGGTCACGGAGGATGTGATCCGTTCCCTGACGATCTCCCAACGTCTGCTGGGCACGCGGGAGATTATGCTGATCCATCATACGGACTGCGGCATGCTGACGTTCCGGGATGATGATTTAAAGGATCGCATCCAGGCGGAGATCGGGATCCGGCCGCCCTTCGCCTTCGAGGCCTTCTCCGATCTGGAGGAGGATGTCCGACAATCCATCCGGCGGCTTCAGGCCAGCCCCTTTCTGCTCTATAAAGACGCCATCCGCGGCTTCATTTACGACGTGCGCACCGGCCGGCTCCGCGAAGTCCCCATGAATCCCTAACCCTTCCGGAGGTGAGTGATGGTGCTCTGGAAGCCCGACCCCAGCTTCTATCCGTCCCCTCGGCTCGCCATGCAGGCGCCCCCGGAGCGCCTGGCCTATGTGGCGACGGTGAACCCCCAGCCCGATGGGCGGCCCGATGCCCTGGCGGTGGTGGATGTGGACCCGCGTTCCCCCACCTACGGTCAGGTGATTGGAAAGGCGGAGCTGCCCTATGCTGGCGATGAGCTCCATCATTTCGGCTGGAACGCATGCAGCTCGGCGCTGTGCCCTTATGCGCCCCATCCCCACGTTCAGCGCCGATACTTGATTCTCCCTGGGTTGCGCTCGTCCCGGATCTACATTGTGGACACCCAGCCGGATCCCCGGAGCCCCCGTCTGGTGCGGGTGATCGAGCCGGAGGTGATCGCCTCCCGGACAGGCTACTCCCGCCCCCACACCGTGCATTGCGGGCCGGATGGGATCTACATCAGCGCCTTAGGGAGCCCGGAGGGGGATGGGCCAGGGGGGATCTTCGTGATCGATCATTACACCTTTGAGGTCCTGGGGCGCTGGGAGGTGGATCGAGGTCCGCAGTTCCTGGCTTACGATTTCTGGTGGCACCTGGGCTACGATGTGCTGATCACCAGCGAATGGGGAACCCCCCGCATGGTGGAGCAGGGAGTGGATGTCGAGGCTTTGCTGAACGGCCGCTATGGACATCGTTTGCACGTGTGGGATCTTCGGCGTCGTCGCCATATCCAGAGCCTGGATCTGGGGCCAGAACATCAGATGGTCCTGGAGCTGCGGCCAGCCCACGATCCGACGAAGGCCTATGGGTTTGCCGGGGTGGTTCTATCCTTAAAGGATCTGTCCGCTTCGGTATGGCTCTGGTATCGTGAGAACGGGTCCTGGGCTGTCCGCAAGGTCATCGAGATTCCAGCGGAACCGGCAGATCCGGATCTGCTCCCTCCCCTCCTCCGGGACTTCCGCGCCGTCCCGCCCCTGGTGACCGATATCAATCTCTCCCTGGACGATCGCTTTTTGTATGTTTCATGCTGGGGCACCGGGGAGTTGCGCCAATATGATGTCTCCGATCCCTTCCACCCCCGGTTGACCGGTGCCGTGCGCCTTGGGGGGATCGTGAGCCGTGCTCCTCATCCGAAAGATCCCGCGCGACCCTTGAACGGAGGCCCGCAGATGGTCGAGATCAGCCGGGATGGCCGCCGGGTCTACGTGACGAACTCCCTGTATATCCCATGGGATCCGATCTTCTACCCGGATGGCATTCGGGGATGGCTGGCGAAGCTGGATGTCGGTCCCGATGGGGGGGTGGCCGTGGATCCGGCGTTTTTCGTGGAATTTGGGGATTACCGGCCGCACCAGGTCCGGCTGGAAGGAGGGGATGCTTCCTCGGACTCCTTCTGCTATCCGTGAGGAGGCCTGGGGGAGGGAGGAGGGATGACGGACTGGATCCCGTGGGGCGGGGTGTTTCTGCTGGGAGCTTACCATGGCCTGAATCCCGCGATGGGGTGGCTGTTCGCTCTGGCTCTGGGCCTGCAGGAGCGACGGCGCCGGGCCCTCCTGCAGGCCCTGGTGCCGATCGGGATAGGTCACTTCCTGGCCGTTGGAGCGGTCGCCCTTTTGCTGACGGCCCTTCCTAACGTTCTGCCCCTTCGGTTCGTGCGCGGGGGGATCGCCCTGGTCCTGGCAGGTTTTGGGGTGTTCCGGCTGGTCCGCGCTCGCCATCCTCGATGGGTCGGTCTGCGGGTGGGATTCCGCGATCTGGTCCTGTGGTCAACGTTGATGGCCTCCAGCCATGGCGCAGGCCTCATGCTTTCTCCTTTCCTGCTCGGTCCATTCTGTGTGGTCCCCGGGCAGTATGGGAGCGGAGGGCTTGATCCTGCATGGCTGCTGAGCCTGCGACACAGCCTCCGCATGGTCGGCGCGCATACCCTGGGGTATCTGCTCACCATGGCCTTGGTCGCATGGATCGTATATGAAGGCGGCCGATGGGCTCTCCTACGACAGGCCTGGGTGAACCTGGATCTCCTCTGGGCCTTCGCCTTGATGGCTACTGCGCTTTTCTCCTTCCTTCTTTGAGAAGAAGTCCGCCCCATCCGCTCTCCATCCTGCCGCTTCCCGGGATGAGGTCCTCCATCCATCGGACGACCATCCGCGCTTTCGGAAAGGGGTGGCGGCTTCCCGGAATCCCTTTGGGGCGCGGCGTCCATCCCACGCTCCGTCGGGCTCAACCTCTCGCCCATTGACGCCCCCTCCCTTTGTGGTAAAATGAACAAAAGACCCGTGTGGGGGGAAGCATGGGGACGGGAACCCTCCTGGAGTATGTGCCGATCGGGCTGTTGCTTCTGATCGGCCTGGGGATCGGAGCGGCAGCCATGCTGGCACCGGCCCTTCTGGCCCCTCGACGGCCCAGCCGTCGCAAGCACCTTCCCTATGAGTCGGGCATGATCCCCATCGGTCCGGCGCAGCGGCGTTTTCCGGTCAAATTTTATCTTATCGCCCTTCTTTTTATTCTATTTGATATTGAAATTGTTTTCTTCTATCCATGGGCTCTGCAAGTTCGAGCCTTGAAGGTTATCGCTCTGATGGAGATGGCGATCTTTGTTCTGATCCTGCTGGTGGGATATGTCTACGCTTGGCGGAAAGGAGCCTTCGAATGGGAGCGGTGAAGGAGCCGGTGGCGGTGGTGGCGGGTCAGAAGACGGGGGAGGTGGGGGTGGCGCTCACCACGCTGGAGGAGGCGCTGGAATGGGTAGCCGCCTGGGGGCGGACCCGGGCCATGTGGCCGTTGCTGTTCGGCCTGGCGTGTTGTGCCATCGAGATGATGGCTACCCAGGCCAGCCATTACGATCTTTCCCGGTTCGGGATGGAGATCATGCGGGCCTCGCCGCGCCAGGCGGATCTGATGATCGTGGCCGGTCGGGTGAGCCGGAAGATGGCCCCAGTGGTCCGGCGGCTTTACGATCAGATGACCGAGCCGAAGTGGGTGATCGCCATGGGCGATTGTGCCTCCACCGGGGGGGTCTTCAACAATTACGCCATCGTCCAGGGAGTGGATGAGATCATCCCGGTGGATGTGTATGTCTCGGGTTGCCCGCCCCGTCCCGAGGGGTTGATCGAGGGCATCCTCTTGCTGCACGAGAAGATCCGGCGCGGTGGCCGGATCCGTTGATCGGGTAGGCTGGGATCTCGAGGATCCATCCGGTTTCCCCAGATCCTGGCCCCGGGGTTTCCTGCGGCAACAGCCGTCGCCCGAGTTGATTCTCGGAGCGGATCGGAAGGTGCCTGCCCTCCCTACGCCGCGGCGGGGGGAGGGAAGAAATCGATTCGTGGGGGGAAGGAGGAGAGCGTGTCGATTCAGGACGTGGTGGAAGCGATTCGGACCCGTTTCGGCGAGGCTCTTCAGGAGATCATTGAGTTCCGAGGGGAAACGACCCTGGTGGTCCGTCGGGAATCCCTGGTGGATCTCTGTCGTTTTCTCCGGGACGATCCTGCATGTCGATTTAATTTCCTATCTGATCTGTGCGCGGTGGATTACTGGCCGGATCGGCCCCGTTTTGCGGTCAACTATCATCTCTACTCCCTTCCCCACAACCTCCGGCTTCGAGTAAAGGTCTTTGTGGAGGAAGAGGACCCGGTGGTCCCCACGGTAACCGGGATCTGGCCCACGGCGAACTGGCACGAGCGGGAGGTTTACGATCTCTTCGGCATCCGCTTCGAAGGCCATCCGGATCTGCGCCGTATCCTGTTGCCGGAGGACTGGGAAGGGCATCCGTTGCGACGGGATCACCCCCTGGTGGTGGAGCCGGTCCAGTTCTCTTTTAACTGGCGGGAGATCGATTCCCGGAAGCCCTACGTGAAGGAATAACTTCCTTCTCTTCGGGGGCCGGCTCGGGACGCTCCCGGTGAGGGTCCGCAGCACGACTCTGAGCCCGTGAAGCTCCATTCCCCAAGGAAAGGTTAAGCGCTCATGGCGATCCGGGAAGGCGAGGTTCAGGAATTCACGCTGGAGCAGTTGAAGCATCTGGTCTCCGAACGAGCGCTTCGAGGGGAGACCATCCTTTTGAATGTCGGCCCGCAGCATCCGAGCACCCATGGCGTGTTACGCTTGCTGGTCGAGCTGGACGGCGAGACCATCGTCTCCGTCGTTCCCGATATCGGCTATCTGCACACGGGCATCGAGAAGCATTGCGAGTCGAAGACCTACACCAAGATCATCCCCCTGACGGATCGCATCGATTACCTCTCCCCGATGTCCAATAACCTGGCCTACGTGATGGCCGTGGAGAAGTTGCTGGGAGTGGAGGTTCCTCTGCGGGCCCAGTATATCCGGGTTATCCTCACGGAGCTCCAGCGCATTGCCAGCCATCTGGTCTGGCTGGGAACCCATGCCCTGGACATCGCAGCGATGAGCGTGTTTCTCTACTGTTTCCGGGAACGGGAGATGATCCTGGACATCTTCGAGATGGTCTCCGGCCAGCGGATGATGGTCTCCTATTTCCGCGTTGGCGGGCTGTGGCGCGATGTCCCCGAGGGGTTCGAGGATGCGGTGCGCGCTTTCCTGAAGCTCATGCCGTCCCGGATCAATGAATACGAGCGCCTGTTGAAGCGGAACCCACTCTGGCTTCGGCGGACGAAGGGGGTGGGGGTGATCTCGCCGGAGGAGGCCATCGCCTGGGGGATCACCGGCCCCTCCCTGCGGGGCTCCGGGGTGAACTACGATGTCCGCAAGGCCCAGCCGTATTCCTCCTATGATCACTTCGAGTTCGACATCCCGCTGGGGGAGAACGGCGACGTTTATGACCGTTTCATGGTGCGCATCGAGGAGATGCGCCAGAGCCTGCGCATCATCGACCAGGCCCTTCGACGCCTCCCGAAGGGGCCCTACATCACCCCGGATCGCAAGGTGACGCCGCCGCCGAAGGAGGAGCTGGCCTGGAGCATGGAGGCGCTGATCCATCACTTCAAGTTCTGGACGGAAGGGTTTAGCCCGCCGCCGGGCGAGGTCTATCACGCCGTGGAATCTCCGCGCGGGGAGTTCGGGGTCTACATCAACAGCGATGGCTCCCCGAAGCCCCGCCGGGTCCATTTCCGGGCGCCCTCCTTCGTCAATCTCCAGGCCCTCCCGATCATGGCGAAGGGATGCCTGGTGGCCGATCTCGTGGCCATCATCGGCAGTATCGACATCGTGCTGGGGGAAGTGGATCGCTGAGGGGGCAGGTTCGCCGGCCTATCCTCAAGTCAGGAGGTGAGGGATGCCAGAGGTGGTGATCCGCGGACGCCGCATGTTCTACGAGGAGCACGGGAGAGGGTTCCCGGTGCTGTTCGGGCACAGCTACCTGTGGGATGCCCGGATGTGGGAGCCCCAGGTGGCCGTCCTCTCGCGGGCCTACCGCTGCATCGTGCCGGAGATCTGGGCCCACGGCCGCTCAGACCCTCCGCCGCATTCGCCCTACTCGGTGGATGAGCTGGCGGAGGACATGTGGGCTTTCGCCCAGGCCCTGGGGCTCTCCCGGTTCGCGGTGGTCGGCCTCTCGGTGGGCGGGATGTGGGGGATGCGCCTGGCCCTGAACCACCCGGAGGCCGTCGCCGCCCTGGTGCTGATGGATACCGATGCAGGCGCGGAGCCGGAGGAATCCCGGCAACGGTATTTCGCCATGATGGCCGCCGTGGAGCAGGCGGGGGCGCTCCCCCCGCCCATCCTGGAGGCGCTGGTGCCCTTCTTTTTCTCGCCCGTCACGGTCCAGCGGGACCCGGAGCTCATCGCCCGGTTCAAGGCGGCCCTCGCCGCCGTCCCGCCCGAGCGCCTGCCGGGGATCCTGGCCATCGGGCGGGGGATCTTCAGCCGGACCTCGGTGCTGGAGCGGCTGGGGGAGATCCGGGCGCCGACCCTGGTGGTGGTGGGGGCCGATGATGTCTCGCGACCCCCTCATGAGGCGGAGCGGATGGCCCGGGCGATCCCCGGGGCGCGCCTGGAAGTCATCCCCGAGGCCGGGCACATCGTCAACCTGGAGCGCCCCGATGTGGTGACGCCCCTGCTGGAGGCGTTCCTGGCCCAGGCGCTGGGGGAGGGAGGGCGATGAGCGGGCAGCTCACCCATCGTTACGCCCGCCAGATCCTGGATGCGGCCCGATCCATCATCGGTCCAGAGGCATGGCGGGATGCGCTGCGGCGGGCCGGGCTGGAGCGTTATGAGGAGGCCTTACCACCCCTCAGCCCGGAGCCGGGGGTCACGTTCCAGGAGATCTCCGCGTTCTGCTACGCCATCCGGGAGCGGTTCGGCCCGGATGGGGGCTGGATGCTCCGCCGGATCGGGCATGAGGTCCTGCGTCGGGATCTCCAGGCCTATGGTTGGGTGGCGAACTTGATCCGCATGGTCTCCGGGTTCCTGCATGCACCCCGGGAGCGGGTTTACAACGCCTGGCAGCGGGCGGCCGCGGTGGTCCGCACGGAGACCGGCTCTTCGCCCCGCGTGTGGCGGGAGGGGGATCGGATTTACTGGGAGAACCCCTCCTGTCCTTACTGCGTGGATATCCGCTGTGCGGAGCCGTGCTGTGATCTCCCCGCCGGCGTGCTGGAGGCGCTGACAGCCTGGGTGCTGGAGCGGCCGACGGAGGCGGTCCACGTGATGGAGGAAGCCTGCCGCGGCCGGGGAGACCCCGCCTGCCGCTATCGGGTCGAGGTGTGAGGGGAACTCCGCGGGCGCTGGGCTCGCGCGTGCGGAAAGCAGGGTTTTCCATCCTGAATCGAGGCGGAGAGGATGCTCCGGGAGAAATACGCGCAGGAGATTGAGGCGATCCTGGCGAAATATCCGGTGAAGCGTTCGGCGATCCTCCCCCTGCTCTATCTGGTGCAGCAGGAATATGGCTACTGCACCGAGGAGGGCATCCGGGAGGTGGCGGAGATCACCGGCGTCAGCCCCACGGAGGTTCGGGAGGTGGTGGGCTTCTACACCCTTTTCTATGATCGCCCCATCGGCCGCCACCGGATCCAGATCTGTGATGATCTCCCCTGTGCGCTGCGAGGGGCGGACGAACTGGTGGCGTATGCCATCCGCCGCCTGGGGGTGCGCCCCGGCGAGACCACGCCGGATGGCCGGTTCACCCTGGAGACCGTGATGTGCATCGGAGCGTGCCATCGGGCGCCCGCCATGCAGGTGGATCTGGAGTTTGTGGAGCATGTGACCCCCGAGGTTTTCGATCGAGTGATTGAAGATCTCTCCCGGGATGGGATGTGATGGGACGCTATATCCTGTTGCGACATCGGGAGATCCCCGATCTCCATCGTCTGGAGGTCTACGTCCGCCACGGCGGCTATGAGGCGTGGCGGAAGGCCCTCACCGCTATGACCCCGGATCAGGTGATCGAGGAGGTGAAGGCCTCCGGCCTGCGGGGGCGAGGCGGGGCGGGCTTCCCCACCGGGATGAAGTGGTCCTTCGTGCCGAAAGATGTGTTCCCGAAATATGTGGTGGTCAACGCCGATGAATCCGAGCCGGGGACCTTCAAGGATCGCGAGATCATGGAGGGGAATCCCCACCAGCTGATCGAGGGGGCGCTTTTGGCTGCTTATGCGATCCAGGCGGAGCGTGTTTATATCTATATCCGTGGGGAGTACCGCTCGGTGGCCCGCCGCCTGGAAGCGGCCATCGCGGAGGCCTACGCGGCTGGCTTCATCGGCCGCAACGTCCTGGGCACGAGTTATTCCGTGGAGATGTTCGTTCACCTGGGGGCCGGGGCTTATATCTGTGGGGAGGAGACGGCGCTCCTGGAATCCCTCGAGGGGAAGATCGGCCATCCCCGGGTGCGTCCGCCGTTCCCGGCGACCTATGGCCTCTACGGCCAGCCGACGGTGGTCAACAACGTGGAGACTCTGGCCAATGTGCCTCCGATTATCCTCCACGGCGCGGCCTGGTATCGGACGATGGGAACGGAGAAAAGCCCGGGCCCCAAGATCTTCTGCCTGAGCGGCCGGGTGCGCCGGCCGGGCAACTATGAGGCGGAGCTGGGCAAGATCACCTTCCGGGATCTCATCTTTGGGGAAGAATACGGTCAGGGCCTGCTGGAGGATGGGCGGACGGTGAAGGCCATCCTCCCGGCGGGGGCCTCCGCCCCCATGCTGCCGGCCTCCGCCCTGGACACCCCCCTGGATTACGAATCCGTCCAGGCCGCTGGCTCCATGCTGGGTTCGGCTTCCATCATCGTCCTGGATGACACGGTGGACATCGTCTGGGCGGCTTACAAGATGGTGCGGTTCTTTCAGCATGAGTCCTGTGGCAAGTGCACGCCGTGCCGGGAGGGAACTTACTGGTTGCGCCGGGTCTATGAGCGGATCATCGCCGGTCGCGGACGCCCTCAGGATCCCGAGCTTCTGGAGAGCATCGCCCGTCAGATGGCGGGCAAGACCCTCTGCCCCCTGGGGGACTTCGCCACCAGCCCGGTGCTCTCCAGCCTGAAGTATTTCCGAAAGGAATACGAGGCCTATCTCCAGCGCGTGGCGAAGACACCCGCGGAGATGCCTGCCTGAGCGGCGGGAGGCCTGGAGACGCGCACGTCCAGGCCAACCCCAGCAAGGGTAAGGCGGTGGCTGGATTGCGTGGATGCCGATGGCGGGAGGGACGATGCCCCGTGCGCCTTTCTCGTGGAGCGGGGATTTAACCGAGGAGGAGATCCGGCGAATCCTCCGCGAGGGGGATCCGGAGG
Source organism: Thermoflexus sp. (assembly GCF_034432235.1). Taxonomy (NCBI): domain Bacteria; kingdom Bacillati; phylum Chloroflexota; class Thermoflexia; order Thermoflexales; family Thermoflexaceae; genus Thermoflexus; species Thermoflexus sp. The sequence continues at coordinate 66,496 of NZ_DAOUCJ010000111.1, forward strand.
AGCGAGCTCGCCTGATCGGGCGGATCGTCTCGGAGGCCCCCTTCGAGGCCATCTGGCAGTATGTCACGCCGGCGGAGATCGCGGCGAACTGGCCGGTGGTCCGGCGCTACATCTGGCCGCCGGACCTGCGCGAGATCTGGGAGTGGGGTCTCCATGTCTGGGGATATGAGGTCGCTTCTGACGCCCCTCCAGAGGAGGGTGCTTAAAGCGTTCTTCGCCAGGCCCTTTGCTCACCAGTTCGTGCTCACTGGAGGGACCGCGCTGGCTGCCTTTTACCTGTTCCATCGAATCAGTGAGGATCTGGACCTGTTCACGCCGAACCCAGGGGACATGCAGGACGTGGAGCGTGGGATAAGCGACATCGCCCATCAGGAAGGGCTGGCGGTGGCGCTCGAACGACGCTCCCCTTTTTTCTGTCGTGTCTTCCTGTTCGAAGCGGAGGGCTCCTCACCCTTGAAGGTGGATCTCGCCTATGATCCTGGACCCTGGTTCGGCTCCCCGGTGGAGCGGGAAGGAATACAGGTGGATTCCCTGGAAAACATTGCGGCCAACAAGGTAACCGCTCTGATGAGCCGTGGCGAGCTGCGGGATTTCATCGATCTTTACTTCGTTTTGAAGGATACGGGTTGGACTTTCGATCATCTGCTGACCCTGGCGCGTCAGAAGGATCCGGGACTGAAGGAGTTCTATCTGGCGGGTTTCATTCATCAGCAGTTGAAGCGGATGCGGGCCCTTCCGCCTTTATACCGGCCTCTGGATCTGGAGGACTTCCGACGGTTCTATGCGGACCTGGCGGAGACATTGATGCGTCGCTCCAGGCCGGACGTCTATGGGGGCTGAGGGGAGGGGTTAGGGAGCGGCGACACCGCGTCTCTCCGCCCTGAACTCACGATGAGGAGTGAGGAATGGCAGGAACGGTGCGGATCCTGATCGATGATCGCTCCATCGAGGTGCCGGCCGGCATGCTGGTGGTGGACGCGGCCAAGCAGGCCGGGATCGATATCCCGGTGTTCTGTTACCATCCCAAGCTCGAGCCGGCCGGGATGTGCCGGATGTGTCTGGTGGAGGTGGGGACGATCCAGGTGGATCCGAACACCCGGCAGCCCCTCCGGGATGAGGAGGGACGGCCGGTGGTGCGCTGGATGCCCCGCCTTCAGACCGCCTGCACCACCCGGGTCGCCGAGGGCATGGTGGTGCGGACGAACACCCTCCAGGTTCGGGAGGCCCAGCGGGCGGTCCTGGAGTTCCTGCTGACCAGCCATCCTCTGGATTGCCCGATCTGCGACAAGGGCGGGGAATGCCCCCTCCAGAATCTCACGATGCGCTATGGCCCCGCCGAATCCCGCTTCGACTACTGGGATAAGATGCACCAGGAGAAGCGGGTCCCCCTGGGGGATCTCATCATCCTGGATCGGGAGCGGTGTATCCTCTGCGGCCGCTGTATCCGTTTCCAGGAGGAGATCGCTGATGATCCGGTGCTGGGGTTCTCCGATCGCGGGCGGGGCATGGAGATCATCACCTTCTCCGATCCGCCCTTCGCCAGTTACTTCTCCGGTAACACCACGGATATCTGTCCGGTGGGCGCCCTGACCACCACGGATTTCCGATTCCGGGCCCGGCCCTGGGAGATGACGCCGATCCCTAGCATCTGCCCCCACTGCCCGGTGGGCTGCAACATCACCCTGGACATACGGCCCTCGGCCCGCAAGGGTGGATGGGATATCCTGCGGGTGATGCCGCGCCAGCATGAGGAGGTCAATGAGATCTGGATCTGCGATAAGGGGCGCTTTGTGCATCACTTCGCCACGGCGGAAGATCGCCTCCGGCAGCCCCTGATCCGGCGGGACGGTGAGCTGGTCCCGGTTTCCTGGGAGGAGGCGCTGGATCGCGTGGCGGAGGCCATGCGGCAGGCCGGATCTCGGGCCGCCGGCATCATCGGGGATCGTCTTCCCAACGAGGATCTTTACTTGTTTCGCAAATTGTTCGAGGAGGCCCTGGGATCCCCCTGGGTGACTATGGATCCCCCGGTCTTCGGAGGGGAGTGGGTCGCCCGTTACGGGGTGGGGGTCGGCACGGACTTCGGACGGATGGGGCCGGGGAGCCTGATCGTGGTGATGGCGGGCGATCTGGAGGAGGAGGCTCCGGTCTGGTTCCTGCGCGTCCGGGGGGCGGTGCGCCGGGGCGCCCGGCTGATCGTGGCGGGGGGCAAGCCCCAGAAGGCCGAACGTTATGCGGATCCGATCCTCCGATACCGCTTCGGGACGGAAGTCCTGGTCCTGGTCGGGGTGTTGCAGGTGTTGCTGGAGGAGAACCGGGTGGCCCCTGAGGCTCTTCCCCGATTGGAGGGCCTGGAGGCCCTAAGGAAGGCCGTAGCGGATTACCCGCTGGACGAGATCAGCGATCGGACGGGGGTCCCGGTGGAGCCGCTGAAGGCGTTCGCCCGGGCGATCGCCGAGGCCCGGGAGGTGGTTTTCATATTCGGCCGGGAAGGCGTGATGGATGGCGAGGCGTTCGCGGGAATGGCAGCGAACGTGCTCGCCCTCACCGGCCATGTGGGCCGTCCGAACAACGGCCTGCTTCCCCTCTGGCCCCACGCCAACACGCAGGGAGCCCTCGATTTCATCGGCGTCCGCCCGCTCCCGGAGGAGGTCCCGGCCCTTTATGTGGTCGGGGCGGATCCGGTGGGGGATGGACGAGTGATGCCGCGGACGGGTTTCCTGGTGGTCCAGGATCTCTTCCTCACAGAAACCGCCCGGATGGCCGACGTGGTGTTGCCGGCCCAGTCATGGGCGGAGCGGGACGGCACGTTCACCAGTGGGGACCGTCGGGTGCAGCGGTTCTATAAGGCGATCCCAGCGGTTGGCGAGGCCCGGGGGGACTGGGAGATCTTCGTCGCCCTGGCCCTCCGCCTGGGCCAGCGATGGCGGTATCTCTCCCCCGAAGCGGTCATGGATGAGATCGCGCGGACGATCCCGCGCTATGCCGGGATGGATTATGGGGCGCTGGCCTGGACCCGGCCGCAGTGGCCGCCGGTAGGCACCGCGCGGGATCTCTACTTCGGTGGAACGGCCCGGCCGAACACGGCCGGGCTGGGCCGTGCCTGGGCGTCGGAAGCGGAGGACCCCGAGGCCCGATGGCCGCTGTTCTGGAAGGCCCTTGAGGTCCCCTCTGAAGAGGTGATGCTGGCGGTTCCGACCCGCCGGCTCTATCACGAGGGAACGCTGATCGCCCGCACGCCCCATTTGCGGAGCTGGGTGGTTCCGTGGATGGCGCGCATGCATCCGGAGACCGCCCGGCGGTTACAGCTGGAGGCGGGCCGGATGGCCATAATCCAGGCGAACAGCCGGATGCTCCGTCTGCCGGTGGAGGTGGACCCGGCTGTTCCGCCCCAGGTCATCCTGCTTCCGGCGAGCCTGGCCCCTCGCGCCGGCGCCGTGCAGGCCCTTCCGGTGGAGTTCCGGGTGGAGGTTGGGGATGGTGCCCTTCCTCGTTGAGGCGGTCATCAAGAGCACGATCCTGGTTCTGCTGCTGCTGACCGGCTTCGCCTATCTCACCCTGGCGGAGCGCAAGCTGGTGGCCGATTTCCAGGCCCGGATCGGGCCGAACCGGGCGGGCCCTTACGGGTTGCTCCAGCCGCTGGCCGATGCGGTGAAGCTGTGCTTCAAAGAGGATTTCATCCCGGCATATGCTGATCGCATCCTCTTTGTGCTGGCGCCGCTGATCACCCTGATCCCCGCCATCCTGATTTTCGCCGTGATCCCCTTCGGCCCGGAGCTGACCCTGTTGGGGCATCGGACCCGTCTCCAGTTGACGGATGTTAACGTGGGGGTTCTCTATATTGTAGCCGTCACGTCGATCAGCGTGTATGGGATCACCCTGGCCGGATGGGCCTCGAACAATAAATACGCGCTGCTGGGAGGCATCCGGGCCTCGGCCCAGATGATCAGCTACGAGCTGGCGATGGGGCTGGCGATCGTGAGCGTGGTGCTGACCACGGGGACTCTCCAGGTGAGCGGGATCGTGGAAGCGCAGCGCAACGGGTGGTTGCTCTTCCTCCAGCCGCTGGCGGCGATCATCTTCTTCATCACCGGGCTGGCTGAGATCAAACGGGCGCCCTTCGATCTGGTGGAAGCGGAACAGGAGCTGACAGCCGGGTATCTGACAGAATACAGCAGCATGAAGTTCGCCCTCTTCTTCATGGCCGAATACGTGAAAATGATCGGCTTCAGTGCCCTGATGACCACCTTCTTTCTGGGCGGATACCTGGGCCCCTTTGTGGACCAGTATCCCGCCCTGGGGGTGGTTTACTTCACCCTGAAGGTCGCCCTTCTCATCTTCTTGATGATCTGGATCCGGGCCACGCTCCCCCGGATCCGGTATGATCAGCTGATGGCCCTGGGATGGAAGGTGCTGTTGCCGCTCTCTCTGGCGAATGTGATGGGGACCGCGGTGGTGGTGGCCTTAACGGCCTGAGATCGCTGAGGTCGGGACAGGCCCCTGCGGCTTGCTCACCGAGGGGGGTGCCGATCGGTTCGCGGAGAGAGGCGATTCCGCCTCCCGGGTAGGAGCTGAACAGCGTAAATCCTTTTCCAAAACCTCTCGCGCTGGGAGCGAGGTGATCCGATGGTCACGGAATTGTTCCGGGGATTGTGGACGACCTTTCAGGAATTCATCCAGACCAACCTGCGAGGCCCGGTGACGTATCCCTACCCGGAAGTGAAGCGGCCCCTGCGGGTGCGCTTCAAGGGGGTGCACGAGCTGCGTCGCTACAGCAATGGGCTGGAACGCTGCATCGGGTGCGCCCTGTGCGCCGCCGCCTGCCCGGCGGACGCCATTTACGTGGAGGCGGGGGAGAACACGGATGAGGAACGTTACTCCCCGGGCGAGCGGTACGCGAAGGTCTACGAGATCAACCTGTTGCGTTGCATCTTCTGCGGCTACTGTGAGGACGCCTGTCCGACCAACGCGATCGTCCTGACCGATAAGATCCCGCCGGCAGGCTATACGCGGGAGTCCTTTATCGTCACCAAGGCGCAGCTGCTGGTGCCGCCCCCGCCGGGCGTGCCGGGCACCCCCCAGCGGACCACGGATCCGGCCCTGCGCACCCGCTCCATCTGGGAGGAGGGGCTGGTGAACGAGCCGGTTTAGGGTCAGCAGCTGCCTGCAAACTCCAGATCGGAGGTCCTCTTGGGCGAGCTGGTCATATTTTATCTGCTGGCCGGGATCGCCATCGCCACGGCCCTGGCGATGGTGATCACCCGGAACGCGGTGCACAGCGCGCTGTTCCTGGTGCTGAACCTGGTGGTGGTGGCGGTTTTCTATCTTCTGCTGGGCGCCCCCTTTGTGGCGATGGTTCAGATCGCCGTTTACGCCGGGGCGGTGATGGTGCTTTTCCTGTTCGTAATCATGATGCTGGGGGCGGAGCGGGTGGGGGGGACGACCGGCCTCCGCTGGCAGGCCCCGCTGGCGGGGGGTCTGGGAGCCGCGCTGATCGGAGGGGCGCTGTTCGCTTTTCTCCAGACGCCGGCAGGCCTGGCGCCCGCTGGGAGCCTTCCGGCCCCCTTGGGGGATCCCGCAACCATCGGCGAGCGGCTGCTCACGACCTATGTGCTTCCTTTCGAAATCACGTCGATCCTCCTGCTCATCGCCATGGTAGGCGTAGTGGTGCTGGCCCGGGATTCCCGATCGGAGGGGAAATGATGGTCACATTGACCCATTATCTGGCCCTCAGCGCCATCCTCTTCGGGATCGGCGCTGTCGGTTTTCTAATTCGCCGGAACGCGTTGATCGTTTTTATGTGCGTGGAGCTGATGTTGAACGCGGCGGGCCTGGCCTTCGTGGCCGCCTCCCGCTACCGTGGCCTCCTGGAAGGACAGCTCACGGTCTTTTTTGTATTAACCGTGGCCGCCGCGGAAGTGGCGGTGGGCCTCGCCCTGATGGTCGCCATCTTCCGCACCAAGAAGACCACGAACGTGGATGAGCTCAGCAGCTTGCGAGGCTGAGACGGCCTGAGCCTGGAGGATATTTCCTGGAAAGTTTGGGCAGGACGCCGGCGGTGCCCTGCTTGACTCTTTGGAGATCGAACCAGCCGTGAGGAGCCCGGAATGGAAGCCCTGTTCGCATGGTCCTGGCTGATCATCGCTTTTCCATTGCTCGGATTTCTGATCAACCTGGTTTCCACGGGTCAGACCCGGGAGCGGACGGTGGGGGTGGTGGCCTCGATGGCCGCGGCGGCGTCCTTCGGGATGTCGGTTCTGGTCTTCGCGGCCCTGCTGGCCCGTCCGCCGGAGGCCCGGCTGGTGGAAGTCCGCCTCTACCGCTGGGCGATCGTTCCCCCACTGACGGCGGAGGTGGGATTACGGATCGATCCCCTCTCCACGGCCATGGCGCTGATCGTCACCCTGGTGGGGACGCTGATCCACGTTTACTCCATCGGCTACATGGCGGGCGATCCCCATATCCGTCGCTTCTTCATGTTCCTGAACCTGTTCCTGGCCTCCATGCTCCTCCTGGTCCTGGCCGACAACTTCCTCGTTCTTTTCGTGGGCTGGGAGCTGGTGGGGCTCTGCTCCTATCTCCTGATCGGCTTCTGGTTCGAGGTCCCCTATAACGCCTGGGCAGGCCGCAAAGCCTTCATTGTGAACCGCATCGGGGATTTCGGCTTCACCCTGGGCCTGTTGCTGCTCTTCTGGACCTTCGGCACGTTCCGCTATGGGCCGATTTTTGAGGCGGCGGAACATGGGGCGGTGGAGAAGGGGGTGATCGCTCTCATCGCCCTGCTTCTGTTTGCGGGGGTGACGGGCAAAAGCGCCCAGATCCCGCTCTACGTCTGGCTGCCTGATGCGATGGCCGGCCCCACGCCGGTCTCCGCGCTGATCCATGCAGCGACCATGGTCACGGCAGGGGTTTACCTGATCGCCCGTGCCCATCCCCTTTTCGCGGCGGCACCCCTCATCCAGGGGGTGGTGACGTTGATGGGTGCGGTGACGGCGTTGTGGGCCGCCCTGATCGCCATCGGCCAGTTCGACATCAAGCGGGTGCTGGCCTTCTCCACGATCTCCCAGCTGGGCTACATGGTGGCGGCCGCCGGAGCCGGAGCCGTCGGGGCCGCGATCTTCCATCTGGGCACTCACGCCTTCTTTAAAGCCCTGCTCTTCCTGGGGGCAGGCTCCGTCATCCATGCCCTGGAGCATGCTCATCGCCATCATGGCGGGTCCTCGCCCTTTGATCCCAATGACATGCGCCGGATGGGGGGATTGGCCCGACGGATGCCCCTCACCTTCTGGACGTATGGGATCGGGGCGGCGGCGCTGGCGGGGCTCCCTCCGCTGGCCGGGTTCTGGAGCAAGGATGAGATCCTGGTCTCCCTGAGGGGCATAGGGGGATGGGCGACGTTCGCCTATGGGCTGCTGCTGGCGGCTGCTTTCCTTACGGCGTTCTATATGACCCGCCAGGTGGCCATGGTTTTCGCGGGCGCCCCCCGAAGCCATGCGGCCGCTCATGCCCACGAGAGCCCGTCGGTGATGACCGTGCCCCTGGCGATTTTCGCTTTCTTCTCCGTGGTGGCTGGCTGGATCAATGCCCCGGGGTTCGGGGCCCTCAGCGCCTGGCTGGAGCCTGAGCATCCACCGGTTTTCCATCCGGAACCGGCGCTGTTGGGCACCCTGATCGCCCTGGCCGGGATCGGAGCGGCGTGGGCGATTTACCGTCCTCCGGCATGGCCGGAGGGAGTGGAGGACCCATTGCGCCCTGTGCTTCGGGGTTTCTTCCCGGCGTTGAACCGGAAGCTCTATGTCGATGAGCTCTATGATTTCCTCTTCGTTCGTTCTTTCGAAAGGGTGGCGAGGTGGGTAGCGGAGGTGGTGGAGCCGCGTGGGATCGACGGGGCGGTCAACGGCCTGGCCCGCCTGGTGCAATCGGCGGCCGGAAGGGTGCGCCGCTGGAGCAGCGGCTACGTGCGCCAGTATGGCCTATCGGTGCTGATCGGCGCGGTTCTTCTGGTGTTCTACATTCTCTGGGCGTTGCGATAAGGAGCCGGAACCGATGGCGAGCTTCCCCATCTTGACGTGGATGCTGCTCCTGCCCCTCATCGGGGCCTTCGTGATCCTGGGAGTCCCTCGGGAGCGTGTGGGGACCATCCGCTGGGTTGCCCTGGGAACCAGCCTGGGAGTCCTGGCCCTGGGGCTGGGGCTTCTATCCGGGTTCGACCCGGCCCAACCTGGCCCCCAGTTCGTTCATCACTGGGACTGGGCGCCATCCATCGGGGCGGCTTATCGGGTGGGGGTGGATGGGATCAGCCTGTGGCTGGTGCTGCTCACCGCGCTGATCTTCCCCCTTGCCCTGATGGCCTCGTGGGCCATCGAGGAGCGGGTGAAGGAATACATGGCGCTGATGCTGTTGCTGGAGACGGGGGTGCTGGGGGTGTTCCTCGCCCTGGATCTCCTGCTGTTTTATATCTTCTGGGAATTCACCCTGGTCCCCATGACCCTGCTGATTGGGATCTGGGGCGGCCCACGACGGATCTACGCGGCGATCAAGTTCTTCCTGTATACGATGGCCGGGTCTGTGTTCATGTTGGTGGCGATTGTGGCCATGTGGCTCCTCTCGCGCCCGCTCACAGGGACAGGGACCTTCGATCCGGTGTGGATGGCCTCGCATTTGAGCCCGCTGCTCTCCCCGGCCGCCCAGCGCTGGTTGTTTCTGGCCTTCGGGCTGGCCTTCGCCATCAAGGTGCCGATGTGGCCTTTCCATTCATGGCTGCCGGATGCCCACGTGGAGGCCCCGACGGCGGGCTCCGTGATCCTGGCCGCCCTCCTGTTGAAGATGGGAGCTTATGGGTTCCTGCGGTTCAACTTCTCGCTGTTCCCGGTGGCCGCTCAGGAGCTGGCTGTCCCTGTGGCTCTCCTCGCCGTGGTGGCGATCCTGTATGGGGCGCTGGCTTCTTATGCCCAGGACGATTTCAAGCGCCTGGTGGCCTTCTCCAGCGTCTCTCATATGGGATTTGTCATGCTGGGGCTCTCGGCGCTGAACCCGCTCGGTGTGCAGGCGGCGCTCCTCCAGATGGTCAACCACGGCCTGAGCACCGGTGGGTTGTTCCTGCTGGTAGGGATGCTGTATGAGCGGACCCACACCCGGGATTTCCGGGAGCTGGGCGGGTTGTGGAAGGTCCTCCCGATATATGGAGGCATCCTCATCGTGGTAGGGCTCTCCTCAATGGGATTGCCCGGGTTGAACGGCTTCGTGGGGGAGTTCCTGATCCTGCTGGGGGCCTTTGGATCCGGAGCGCTGGGCCCGGCTGCCCGCGGGTTGACGGCGGCAGCGGCCCTGGGGGTCGTGCTGGCGGCGATTTACATTCTGACGATGCTGATGCGCGTGCTCCATGGCCCGTTGCCGGACCGGTGGCGGGGATTGCCGGATCTGAGCGGCCGGGAGCTGGCGATCATGGCGCCGTTGCTGGCCCTGATCTTGCTGATCGGCCTCTATCCCATGCCGTTCTTCGCCGCGATGCAGGCTTCGATCCGGCAGGGCATGGAGGCCTTTGCCCAGGCGGCGCTCGCCGCGCGTTAACCCTGCAACGATCCCGCTTTCGTGTTGGGTGCACCCTAAAATCAATCGGGAGAACATGAGCGGATGACAGGATGGCCGTTGCTGCCGACGCTGGTTTTGACTGCAGGCGCGCTGGGATTGTTGCTCGTCGAGGCGTTCCGGCGTCCGGGATCGGCCGCTGGAATGGCCTGGGGGGCGCTGGGGATCACCGCGCTAACGCTGGGGGTTGTCGCCGCGCTGGCCGGCCGCGGGGAGGTTGAGGGCCTGTATCGGATGGTGCACTGGGATCCCAAGGCCTTCTGGTTGAGCCTGACCATCCTGATCGGCACCGGGCTTGCCATCCTGCTCTCGCGGCATTATCTGGCGGATCGGGGGATCGAGCGGGGAGAGTATTATGTGTTTCTCCTGCTGGCCGCTGCCGGGATGCTGCTGATGGCTGTGGCTGCGGATCTGCTGATCATATTCCTCGCTCTGGAGTGGCTCTCCTTCCCCTTGTATGTGCTGGCCGGCTTCGCCCGCCCCCAGCTGGAATCCGAGGAGGCGGCCCTCAAGTATTTTCTGCTGGGCGCCTTTGCCTCGGCGTTCCTGGTGTTCGGAATCGCGTTGATCTTCGCCGGGACGGGCCTGACCAATCTGAGGGACCTGGCGGCCTGGTGGAAGCGCCCGGATCCGGGGGCGCAACCGCTGGTCTGGATCGGCGGCGCCATGTTGCTGGTGGCCCTGGGATTCAAGGTGGCCGCGGTGCCCTTCCATCTCTGGACCCCGGATGTCTATGAGGGGGCCCCGACGCCGGTCACCGGCTTTATGGCAGCGGCCACCAAGACCGCCGCTGTGGCGGCCCTGATCCGGGTGTTCCTGGTCGGGCTGGGGCCTGCCGTGGCCCTGTGGAGTGGCCCGGTGGCCCTGATGGCTGCAGCGACCATGCTGGTGGGCAACGGGGTCGCTCTGATGCAGTCGAACTTCAAGCGGATGATGGCATACTCCAGCATCGCTCATGCGGGCTATCTGCTCATGGGGTTATTGGGAGATCCGGGCCTGGCCGTGCCTGGCGTGATGTTCTATCTTCTGGCTTACACCCTGGCCACCATGGGGGCCTTCGCGGTGGCGGTGGGAATGGTCGGCCCCGAAGGGGAAGATCAATCCTTCCGAGCCTATGCAGGGGTCGCCCGGAGGTCGCCGGGGATGGGAACGGCGATGGCCCTCTTCATGCTGTCCCTCATCGGGGTGCCTCCCACTGCGGGTTTCTTCGCCAAGCTCCTGCTGTTCGCGGCGGCCTGGCAGGCCGGATGGATCGCCCTGGTGATCGTGGGCGTTGTCACAACCGTGATCTCCGCGTATTTCTATCTGCGCGTGGTGGTCGCGATGTGGATGGGTCCAGAGGAGCCGGCGTGCCTTCCGAGGCCCTATCCCTGGGTCCGCCTCTCCGTTTCCCTCGCCGGGGTAGGAACCCTTCTGCTGGGCGTTCTGTGGCTGATGCTCGGCGGGCTTTCGTTATGAAAACGCGCGCTGCCGCTGCAGATCCCTCCCGGAGGACCAGGAAGGAGATCATCTGGATCAGGGGCAACGGGACACCCTCTGGTCTTACGTCGGCCACCAGGGTGAAAAAAGGCGACTCCGAAGCCGAGGAAAAGGGAACGTTCTGGCGGGCGACGATGATCGAGCCGAGGATGCGCCTGCGCGTTGCCCGCGGGATGGGCAAGAGGGAAACCGAGGCCGCCATTGAGGTGTTTCGAACGCTGAAACGGCGCAGACCTTCACTCCGTCCCCTATCATCACCACAACGTGGGACATCCTCGCCTTCGACACCCACGCGGCCCCCAACCAGCCGGTCCCTGGCCTTCAGGGCACGTTCTGGAGCGCCCGCTTCACCGGCTGGCTTCTCCTCCCCTCTCCGGACGCCTATCGCTCTGAACTGGGGGGTCCGGGGTGGACGCCGGAGCCCCTTGGGGGAATTCGCCTGGGAGGAGGCGGGGATGACTCCTGTGCCCACGCCGGGAGGGTTTGATGATCGGATTCGGCCCGGGGGCGCCGGCCCGTTCACCCCTTCGCCTCTGCCCACAGGCACGCCCCCCTATTGACAAGTTGGAGGGAAAGGCCTATAGTTATACGCAAAATGGACGGTTTCGAAAGACGGTGAACGGGAGGAGTAGGCCTCGGGCCGGCGCCCAGAGAGGCGGGGGAAGGTGGGAGCCCGCTGCGCACGCCGGGGCTGAATGGGCCCGGGAGTCGCCGGACGAACCGGGCGGACCCCGCCCGCAGTAGTCCTGGCCGGAGTCGCCACCGTTATCTGGGCGGAGGGGATCGGATGGGAAGCCATCCTGTCCCCGCGAAAGAGTGAGGCTGGCCAGCGTCTGCACCCTCGTCTCACGGACGGGGGTGTTCTGTTTCCAGAATCGGGACGTTGACCCGCCTCATGAGGGTGGCACCACGGGGCCACAACGGCGCCCGTCCCTCCGTGAGGGACGGGCGCTTTTTTTATAGGTCCGGTGGGGAGAAGGAGACGGATCGATCGGCTTTGCCTTCTCAGGGGGGTCGCATGTCGAAAGAAGGCGCTTTCAGGGGCTCCATGCGGGTGATCCGCTGGACGATGCCTGCCGATCTGTGGACGCCCATCCGCCTGTATCAGGCGCTTCGTCCGCAGGGGCCATCTTTTCTGTTCGAGAGCGTGGAGGGCGGCGCTTACCTGGCCCGATATTCGTTCATCGGCCTCATGCCCCGAGTGATCTATCGGGTGGATGGGGATCGGATGGAGGAGATCGGGACGCAGGGGGCTCGCGTCTATGATCTGCGCCGGATCCATCCCTTCGCTGTCTGGCGGGAGGCCCTGGCCGATATGGCCCCGGAGCGCGACGCACAACCATGGCCCCGCTTCATCGGCGGGCTGGCCGGTTACCTGGGGTATGAGATGGCCGCCTTCTTCGATCGAGCGCCCCGGACGCCCCGCATGGACCTGGCCTTCCCGGACGCCGTCCTGATGCAGGTGGAAACCTTGCTGGTCTTCGACCACGTGACCCAGACCCTCTCGCTCTTCAGCCTGGTGAAGCCCGGGGAGGAGCGACAGGCCGAAGATCGCCTGACAGAGCTTCAGCGACGCCTGGAGGATCCTCCCCAGCCGGATTCCGCGCGCCCTCGTTCAGGGAACGAGGTGGCTTCCTGGCAGGCGCACACGGACGCGGAGCGCTTCGGCGCGATGGTGCGGGCAGCGAAGGAATACATCGCTGCGGGAGATGCCTTTCAGATCGTCCTGGCCCGGCGCTGGAGTCGGCCGATCGGGGTCTCGCCCTTCGCCATCTACCGGGCGTTGCGCCGCCTGAACCCTTCCCCTTACTTGTTTTTCCTCCACCTTCCGGGCCTGGGACGGAACGGCGAGGATCTGACGTTGATCGGCGCATCGCCGGAGATGCTCGTGCGGGTGGAGGAGGGCGAGGCGACGATCCGCCCGATCGCCGGAACGCGCCCCCGGGGTCGAACCGTGGAGGAGGATCAGCGACTGGAAGCTGAGCTCCGGGCGGACCCCAAGGAGCAGGCGGAGCACGTGATGCTGGTGGATCTCGGCCGCAACGATCTCGGGCGGGTCTGCGCTTACGGAACGGTGCGGGTGGAGGAGTTCATGGCCGTGGAGCGCTATTCCCACGTGATGCACCTGGTGTCCACGGTCCGCGGGCGGTTGCGCTCCGATTGCGATGCCTTCGATGCCCTGGCCGCCGCCTTCCCTGCGGGAACCGTCTCGGGGGCTCCCAAGGTGCGGGCGATGGAGATCATCGCGGAGCTGGAGGGAGCCGCGCGAGGGCCTTACGCCGGCGGCGTGGGGTATTTCGACCCCCGGGGGAACGCCGACTGGTGCATCACCATCCGCACCGTGATGGTGCAGGGGGACACGGCGATCGTGCAGGCGGGGGCCGGGATCGTGGCCGATTCGATCCCCGAACGGGAGGAGGAGGAAACCCGAAACAAGGCGCGGGCGATGCAACGAGCTGTCGACGAGGCCCATGAGCCAAAGGACGGGAGGACGGAGCGATCCTCCGTCGAGGAACTGTGAACAGGTGGATCGGCAGAGAAAGGAGGAGGAAATGCTCCTGGTCATCGATAACTATGATTCGTTCACCTATAACCTGGTTCAGATCCTGGGCCAGTTGCTTCTGGAAATCGGGCGTGCGGACATGCCGCTCCGGGTGATCCGGAACGATGCGATGGATGTCGAGGAGGTGGCCGAGCTGCGCCCTTCTGCGATCGTGATCTCACCGGGTCCGGGGCGCCCGGAGGATGCGGGCGTGACGATACCGGTGATCCGCGCCCTGAGCGGCCGGGTCCCCATCCTGGGGGTTTGTCTGGGACATCAAGCGATCGCCGTTGCCTTTGGCGGACAGGTGGTCCGCGCCGGGAGGTTGATGCACGGCAAGGCTTCGCCGATCCTGCACGATGGGCGGGATCTCTTCGCCGGGCTCCCGAACCCCTTTATGGCCGGCCGTTATCATTCCTTGCTGGTCGCAGAGCCGCTCCCCGAGGCCCTGGAGGTGGCCGCTCGCACGCCGGAGGGGGAGATCATGGCTCTCCGGCATCGCACGCATCCCACATTCGGTGTGCAGTTCCATCCGGAGTCCGTCCTCATGCCCGAGGGATTGCGCCTGTTACGGAATTTCCTCGCCATTGGGGGATACGGCGATGTCCCTTACAGGGATCGCAGGGATGGTGCGGCCTGATCCGACAACCGTAGGGGGGATTGGGCCGTGAGCGATCCGACGAAGCCCCGAAGCGGCCGGATGCCGATCGCAGTTCCGCCAAACATCGGGTTCGCTGGGGAGGTGGAAGATGATCCGGGAGGCGATTGCCAAGCTGGTCAAACAGGAGAACCTGACGGCGGAGGAAGCCCAGGCGGCGATGGAAGCGATCATGACTGGGGAAGCCACCCCGGCCCAGATCGGCGCGTTCCTGATCGCCTTGCGGATGAAGGGAGAGACGATCCCCGAGATCGTCGGATGCGCCCAGGCGATGCGCCGGGCGATGCAGCGGGTGCCCTATGAAGGCCTTGCGGTCGATACGTGTGGCACAGGGGGAGATGGCGCCCGGACTTTCAACCTCTCCACCGCCGCCGCTTTTGTGGTGGCGGGGGCCGGTGTGCCGGTGGCCAAACACGGTAATCGCGCGGTCTCCAGCCCCAGCGGCAGCGCGGATCTCCTGGCGGCTCTGGGCGCCGAGCTGACCCTGACCCCGCAGCATGCGGCCCGGGCGTTGCAGGAAATCGGATTCGCCTTCCTGTTTGCTCCCGCCTTTCACCCGGCGATGAAGCACGCCATCGGCCCCCGTCGGGAGATCGGCGTCCGAACCATCTTCAACATCCTGGGGCCGCTGTGCAATCCGGCGGAGGTGCCTTACCAGGTGATGGGCGTGTTCGATCCTCACCTGCTGGAGCCCCTGGCGGAGGTGCTGGGCGCCCTGGGGAGCCGGCATGCCTTGGTGATCTGCGGCGTGGGCAACGTCGATGAGGTGACGCCCTCCGGCCCCACCCGGGTGGCAGAATATGCCAACGGGCAGGTCCGCACCTGGATCTTCGATCCCGCGGATTATGGGATCCCTCGAGCGCCTCTGGAGGCCCTCCGCGGGGCCACTCCGGAGGAGAACGCCCGGCGGTTGCGGGCCCTGTTCCAGGGCCAGGAGAACGGGCCGCTCCGCATCGCGGTCCTGCTCAACGCTGCCTTCGCCTTGCGGGCCGCGGATCAGGTCGAGGATATCCGCGAAGGCCTGGCGCGGGCGGAGCAGGCGCTGGTGAGCGGAAGGGCTCTGGCGGTTCTGGAGGAATATGTCGCATATACGCGAAGGCTCGCATTGGAGCATTGAGATGTCCGAGCTGGAAAGGATCCTGGCCTGGAAGCGAGAGGAACTGGCCGAGCGGATGCGGAGGCGGCCGCTGGCGACCGTGCGGGCGGAGGCGGAAGCGGCCCCGCCCGCCCGGGATTTCGCCGCGGTCCTCCTCCGGCGCGGGGATCGACCGGCGCTGATCGCGGAGATCAAGCGGGCCTCTCCCTCGCGGGGACCTATTGCCCCCACCGTTGATCCGGTGGCCCTGGCCCGGGTTTACATCCAGGCCGGGGCTTCGGCCCTCTCGGTGCTCACGGACCCGCGGTTCTTCCACGGGGAACTGGCCCACCTGCAGGCGATCCGTCGGGCGTTCTCTGAAGTTCCCATTCTGCGCAAGGACTTCACCCTGGACCCCTATCACGTGTATGAGGCCCGGGCAGCGGGGGCGGATGCGGTGCTCCTGATCGTGGCCGCACTGGAGCCTGCGCAGCTGATCGATCTGATCGCGCTGTCGGCGTCCCTGGGGATGACGGCCCTCGTGGAAGTCCATCGGGAGGAGGAGCTGGAACAGGCTCTGAAAGCCGGGGCCCGGGTGGTCGGGATCAATCATCGCGATCTGCGCACCCTTCAGGTGGATCGAACCGTATCCGCCCGGTTGCGCCCCCGGATCCCCTCCGAGGTCCGGACCGTTGCCGAGAGCGGGCTGCGGTCCCCGGAGGATGTGCGGGAGATGGCTGCCCTGGGCTACGATGCCGTGCTGATCGGGGAAGCGCTGGTGGAGGCGGGCGTGAGTCCGAACGGTTTCGATTTCGAAGCGGTGGCCCGGCGTGTTCGATGGCTGATCGAAGGGGGAAGCGCGCCCTTGCCTTCCTCCGCAAGCCGTTGTCCTGCGAACCGAGGGAGCCACGGATGGGGTTTGTGAAGATCTGCGGGATCACCGGTCTGGAGGATGCGCGGATGGCGATCGAGGCGGGGGCGGATGCCCTGGGCTTCGTGCTGTATCCGAAAAGCCCCCGCTTCATCCCTCCCGAGCGGGCGGCTGCGATCGCCGCGGTTGTCCGCCGCGAAGCTCCCCATATCCGGCTGGTGGGGGTGTTCGTCAACGAACCGATCTCCCGGGTGCGATGGCTGATGGCGCGCATCGGTCTGGATTGGGCCCAGCTCCATGGGGAGGAGACCCCGGAGATCGTGGCCGCCCTGGCCGATCGCGCGTATAAGGTCCTGCGCCTGCGGATCCGATCTTCCGATGGGATCCCGATGGATCTCCCGGATCCGGAACGTTACCGGAGCCGGCTGCCCGACGGGCCGACGCTGGGGGTGGACGCCTGGCATCCGACCGCGTATGGGGGAACCGGTCAGCGGGCGGACTGGGCGGTCGCGGCGGCATGGGCGCGGACCCATCGGTTGCTCCTCAGCGGGGGGCTGACCCCCGAGAATGTCGTGGACGCGATTGTCCAGGTCCGCCCGTGGGGAGTGGATGTATCATCCGGCGTGGAACGGGAACCCGGGCGGAAGGATCCGGAGAAAGTGGGAGCCTTTGTCGCCCGCGCCCGCAAGGCCTTTCAGGAGGTGCTCCCCGATGGCGGATCACGCTTTGCGGAATGAGGCGGCGGACTGCCCGATCGGGACGTGGGGGAGCGATCCGACCTCCTCCGGTCCAGACCGCGCAGATCCAAGCCGGGTTCCTTACTTAACTTAACTTAATCCAGCGCGGAGGTGAGGGCGGATGGCTGTCGCAGCAAGCGTGCGGATTCCATGGGTTCCTCCCCCTGTTCAGGAGCGCCGGGGTTATTTCGGGCCTTACGGCGGACGATATGTTCCGGAGACTCTGATTCCTGCCCTTGAGGAACTGGAGTTGGCATTCCGCGAGGCCGTGGAGGATCCGGAGTTCCAGAGGGAGTTTGAAGGCCTTCTGCGCACCTATGTCGGCCGGCCCACGCCCCTGACGGAGGCCCGACGGCTCGGCGAGGCCGTGGGCGCGCGGATCTTCCTCAAACGGGAGGATCTGGCGCACACAGGGGCTCATAAGATCAACAACGCCCTGGGCCAGGCCCTGCTGGCGAAGCGCCTGGGCAAGCGGCGGGTGGTGGCGGAGACCGGGGCAGGCCAGCACGGAGTGGCCACAGCCACGGCCTGTGCCCTCCTCGGCCTGGAGTGCGTGATCTACATGGGAACAGCCGATATGGCCCGCCAGCGGCCGAACGTGTTCCGGATGCAATTGCTCGGCGCGGAGGTGCGCCCGGTGGATGTCGGTTCGCGGACGCTGAAGGATGCCATCAACGAAGCCATCCGGGACTGGGTGACCAACGTGCACATCACCCATTATCTGCTGGGCTCCGCCACGGGGCCCCATCCGTATCCCCTGATCGTCCGCACCTTTCAATCGGTGATCGGCGTCGAAGCCCGTGCGCAGATGCTGAATCAGTTCGGGCGGCTGCCCGATGTGGCGGTGGCATGCGTGGGCGGGGGGAGCAACGCCATCGGCCTCTTCGCCGCTTTCCTCGAGGATCCGGTGGAGCTGGTGGGGGTGGAAGCGGGCGGCGAGGGGATCCCCACGGGCCGCCATGCCGCCCGCTTCGCCGACGGCGACCGGGGCCGCGTGGGGGTTCTCCACGGAGCTCGCACCTACGTGTTGCAGGATCCGTGGGGGCAGATCCTGGATACCCACTCGATCTCCGCCGGCCTGGATTACCCGGCGGTCGGCCCAGAGCATGCCTGGTTGCGGGATCGAAATCGGGTCCGTTACACGGCGGTCACCGATGCGGAGGCGCTGGACGCCTTTCAGGCGCTGGCGCGGCTGGAGGGGATCCTCCCCGCCCTGGAATCCGCCCACGCGGTGGCGGAGGCCATGCGCCTCGCCCGGGCGCGGCCGGGCCGCTGGATCCTGGTGAACCTCTCCGGGCGGGGGGATAAGGACCTGGAGACGGTGGCGGGGGCGCTGGGAAATGGGGAGGTGATGGGGAAGCCCGGACGCTCGGGGTGAAGCCCGCAAAGGGGAGGGACGGACATGAACGGAATCGAAGCGGTGCGGGAAGCGTTCCGCCGGGCCCGGGCGCAGGGACGTCCGGCGCTGATCTTTTACTGGCCGGTGGGCTACCCGGACCTTGAGGCCTCGATTCGGATCGTGGCTGCTCTGGCGGACGCCGGTGCCGATCTCATCGAGCTGGGCCTGCCGTTCTCCGACCCCCTGGCCGATGGCCCGGTGATCCAGCGGGCCACACAGCGCGCCCTGGAGCGCGGGGTGCGCACCCCTCACATCCTGGAGGCGGCCGCCCGGCTGCGGGCCATGGGAGTCCAGCGGCCCCTGTGCCTGATGACCTATATCAACCCGGTCATGGCTTGGGGGATCCCACGTTTCCTGACGGAGGCGGCTCAGGCGGGGATCCACGGGCTGATCGTGCCGGATCTCCCCCTTGAGGAGGCGGAGGAGCTCCAGGTCGCGGCCGGCGCGGCGGGTCTGGCCTGGGTGCCCCTGGCGGCGCCCACCACGCCGGATGAGCGGCTGGCCCGGATCGCGGCGACCGCCACGGGCTTCCTCTATCTGGTTTCCGTGACGGGGATCACGGGGGCGCGGGATCGTTTGCCGGTCGATGTGGTCGCTCATCTGCGACGGGCTCGCCGGGCTGCGGACGGCGTGCCGGTCGCCCTGGGCTTCGGGATCTCCCGACCGGAGCATGTCCGGGCGCTGGCCCCGGAGGCCGATGGGTTGGTTGTCGGCAGTGCGCTCATCCAGCATGCGGAGGCTTCCGGCTTCGCTCCGGAAGCCCTCCGAACTTTCGCACGGGCGCTCCGGGAAGCCGCCGGGCCTCTCTGAACTTTTTGGAGTGCGGCACCTCGGTGCCGCTTTCCATCTCACAGCCATCCCCGCCGCCGGAAAAAGAAGGCCAGCCCTGCGCTGACCCCGGCCATCATGAGGAGCGCCATCGGATATCCCCATGGCCATTCCAGCTCCGGCATATACCGGAAGTTCATCCCGTAGATCCCGGCGATCAGGGCGTTCGCCATCAGGATGATCGAGGCGATGGTCAGGACTTTCACGATCTCGTTCAGCCGGTTGGACTGAATGGAGAGATAGCTCTCCAGAGCGCCGGAGAGCATATCCCGATACAGATCGATGCTCTCCGTCAATCGCACCAGACGGTCATATAGATCCTGAAAATAGGCCATGTCCTCCGGCCGGAAGATCGGTCGCTCCTGTCGGAGCAGGAGGTTGATCACCTCCCGTTCCGGGGCCACCACGCGGCGTAACTCCAGCAGCGCTTTCCGCATCTGGAAAACCGCCTCGACCAGGCGCCTATCGGATCCCGCGAACAATCGCTCCTCAATCGCCTCCACTTCCTCCGCGATCCGATCCAGGACCGGGAAGTAGCGATCCACGATGGCGTCCAGGAGATCGTAAACGAGGCTCCCAGAGGCGATGGGGTGGGGGAATTCTGGATCACCCCAGCGGGCCATAATCGCCTCTACCTCGGGGATCCGTTGCGGGCGCACCGTGACCAGGTAGCGGGGGCCGATGAAGAGATGAACCGGCCGGAGCATCAGCCCCTTGTTCGGATCGTAGTCCACCGCATAGAAGACCACGAAATAATGATCCGGGTAAACATCCAGCTTTGGCCGCTCCCGGGCCCGGAAGGCATCCTCCAGCGCCAGCGGATGGAAACCCAGCGCCTCCCGGAGCAGCTGCCGATCGGTCTCCGCCGGCGGGCAGAGATCGAGCCACAGGAATCCATCAGCCCGCGCGATGGCTCCCCGGAGCGATTCCAGCGTCACCGGATCCATTCGCTGGGGACCTGGCCAGAGGAAGGCGATCGCCATGGGGGTGCCGCTACACCGATATACGCCGGGATGCGTTGCCGATCACTTCCGCGATAGCCTGCAGCGCACGACCGATATCGGTGTCGTCGATCCAGTAATGGGTCACCGCCCGGAAGCGCCGGGGGCCCCAGCGCAGGATCCGAACCCGATGGTCCGCCAGCGCGCTCAGGAACGCCTCATCCGCCAGCGGAAGACGGGGGTCCAGCTCGAAGATCACGATGTTGGTTTGCACCCGATGGGCCTCGATCCGGATCCCGGGGATCTCCGCCAGTCCCTCGGCGAACCATCGGGCCCGCCGGTGGTCCTCGGCCAGCCGATCCACCATCGTCTCCAGGGCCACCAGCCCGGCGGCGGCGAGCACGCCGGCCTGTCGCATCCCTCCTCCAACCATTTTGCGGATCCGACGGGCTTCCCGGATGAAATCCCGGGGGCCGCAGATCAGGGAGCCCACAGGGGCGCACAGCCCCTTGCTGAGGCAAAACGTCACGGTGTCCGCATGGCGGGCCAGTTCCACCGCGGGGACGCCCAGGGCGACAGCGGCGTTGAAGATCCGCGCGCCATCCACGTGCACCGTCAGGCCGTGGCGATCGGCCAGGGCGCGGACCCGGGCCATATATTCCGGCGTCAGCGCGGCGCCCATGCATCGGTTGTGGGTGTTCTCCAGGGCGATCAGCCGCGTGCGGGGATGATGCACATCCTCTGTCCGGATGGCCGCCTCGATGTCTTCCAGGCGCAGGGTGCCGTCGGGCTGGTTGGGGATCGGGCGGGGATGAATGCCCCCCAGGGCGGCCATCCCCCCGACCTCGGAGAGGAAAGTGTGGGCCTGGTCGCCCACGATCACCTCATCCCCCCGGCCGCAGTGGGTGAGGAGGGAGACCAGGTTGGCCATGGTGCCGCTGGCCACAAAGAGAGCGGCCTCCTTCCCCATCCGTTCGGCGGCGGCTTCCTCCAGGCGCCGCACCGTGGGATCCTCCTCGAACACATCATCCCCCACCTCCGCCCGGGCCATGGCCTCCCGCATGGCCGGTGTGGGATGGGTGACGGTATCGCTGCGTAAATCGATCCAACCGTTCAGCATCGCAGGGCTCCGGGAACGGATCGCCTCATCCGGATGCAGAGGGCCGGGCAGCCCTCGAAGATGGCCTCCGACTCCCAACCTCGTTGATCCTTCCCCTGCCGATGGCATGGATTTTACAGAGATTCACCACAATTCACCTCCCGCAGCTGCAGATAGCTGCCGATCCCTCGATCGGTCGGCGCCCGCACCGGCTCATCCCAGCAGGGGGCCTCGAGGATTGCGCCTGGCGTGATTTCCATAGCCGCTCTCCGGTCGCGCGATCGAGCAGGCTGGAGAACGACAGACGTGCGTCGGCCACCCGGTTAAAAGGCATGAGGCCGCGAGGCTGCCCCCTTGCCGCCTCTGTTCCCAGTTTATGGCGGAGGGCCGTCGCAGGAAAAGAGGGCTAATCGGGAGGGGGGGTGGCGGAAAGACGCAGCCGGCTCTTTCGGATCCACGGATAGCGATCGATGATGTGCTGGCGCATATAGCGCCCCTTCGAGTCCGCCCGCAGGAGTTCCTCGAAGACCTCCCGAGGGACCCCGAAATAGAGATACACGCCTTTGTTGAAGGCGACCTCCAGGATGCCCCGCTCCGCGTCGTAACGAACCGCGCTGATCATACTGGAATCCACGCCGATCCATCCCGAGGGGAGATGCTTCGCCTCCGGGGAGAGCCCTATAGCTTCCAGAAGCGGACGCCATTTCCGCAGCGGGGCGATGGTGAGCACTCCTTCCTCCCCCCGGATCTCCATTCGGATGGATCCCTCAGGCATCCCCTTCCAGCGCAAGCGCAGGGCATCGGTTTCCGGATCGTATTCCACCCATCCCCAGGTTTCCATCCAACCCTCCTGCCTTTTCATGGTTCAGGAGCTACACGGCCGGTCTCTTTCGAAGGCTGGCCTGGCCGCTTTTCTTGAAAGCGCTCACACGCCCCTGATCCCGCGTCGCACCTTCTCCTGCACTTCCCGGTAAAAATCCACCACCCGGCGGGCGATCTCATCCCAGTCATACTGTTGGGCCCGACGGCGGCCCGCTTCCCCCATCGATACGCGAAGGGCTGGATCCCGCAGCACCTGTAAGAGGGCGTCCGCCAGCGCCTCCGGATCCTCCGGGGGGACCAGAAAGCCCTGGACGCCGTTTTCGACCACCTCGTTGTAGCCCGGGATGTCGGTGGCCACAACCGGGACGCCGGCAGCCATCGCCTCCAGGAGCACGATGCCGAAGCTCTCCATGCCGATGGAGGGCGCGCAGAACACCGTGGCCGCTCGATAATAACGGGGCAGCTCCTCATCGGGGACATAGCCGATGAAGCGGACGTTGCGCAGACGCAGGGCCCAGGCCTGGGCGACGTAAGGGGCCTTCTCCGCCCGTCCGAAGGCCCCCACCACCAGCAGGCGGGCCTCCGGGCACCGGGCCTGCACCCGGGCGAAGGCCTCTAGAAGATACCGCAACCCCTTGCGCCGCTCCAGCCGACCCACGAAGAGGATCGTCGGACGGCCGTCCGCGAACGGTTCCGGGGGGCGGAGCGCCGGGTCTGCAAAGCGCGCATAATCGATGCCATTAGGGATCACCACATAGTCCGCTGGGAAGTAGCGCATATGGTATTGCCGGGCGGCCTCGGAGACAGCGATGCATCCATCCAGCCGTTTGAAAAACCGTCGCAGCAGCGGTTTCCCGTAGTAATAAGTCCGGCTGACCTCCCGATAGGCATGAAAGGTGCCCACCGCGATGGCCTCCGGCACCAGATCCCGGTGCCGCAGCACGGCGAGAGGGAGCGCCGGGGCCAGGGGTTCGTGGAGGTGAAGCACATCGTAGGCGCCGGATTGAAGGATCGCTTTGATCCGGCGGTAGAGGCGTGGGGAGAGGGTGATCCGGGCGATGGAGCCGGCGAAAGGAAAAGCAATCACGGAGGCCGAGGCGTTGATGAATCCGTCCCCACTGATTCGCCCGTCCGAGGCGGGGGCAATGATATGGGCCTCATGGCCCAGGCGCTGCAGGCTCTGGGCCAGATGGGCGATGTGATTGTTCACCCCACCGGGCACCGCGAAATCGTAAGGGGATACCAGGGCGATGCGCATCGGTGAGAAGCCCTCGCCGGACCTTAAGGTTTTGAGGCTCGGGGGTTACGCCCCTGGCCTCCTCCTGAAGGCTTCTAAGGCCATCCTGTCTCCCGGAATGGGAGCGCCACTGCTCATGAGCGCCCGAAGGCGATCCTCCAGATCGGCGTGGTCAGCACCCACTGGTCCGGGGCCTCCCGAAGGACCCGGGCGAAGATGTCCAGGACCTGAGCGACCAGCTCCTCCCGGTCCTGCGCGGACTTCCCGGCTGGGTGAAGGGGGGGCCAGATCTGCAGGCGAACCCCCGCTCCCTCCCGCCGGGCGAAGGCGGGGAGCACCGGGACCCCCCGGCGGATGGCCAGTTCGGCGTATCCGTCGGGCAGCCACGCGGGTTCCCCTAAAAAAGAATACACCCGACCGCTCCCCGTGGTATCCCGATCTATCGCCAGCGCGATGATCCCCCCCTGCTGCAGGGTTCGGAATACTTCCCGCAACGCTCCATCGGCGGGGATCAGTCGGAGCCCATAGGCGCTGCGCAGGCGGCAGAGATACCGGAACATGGCCGGAGGACGCACCGGCTCCGCAACCGCCAGGGCCGGGAGCCCGCTGGCCCCCAGGAATTGCAGGCCCCATTCCACGTGGCCGTAATGAGCGCTGACGGCGATCGCTCCTCTTCCGGCTTTCTGGATCTCTTCCAGGTATTCCCATCCTTCAATCTGGATGTGGGGGAACCACCGGGAGGGATGGCGGCGAGGGGCTTGAAAGAGGTCCACATAATTTTGCCAGAGCAGCCGGAAGGCCTTCCGGGCCGCCTGGTGGGCCGTGGGATCCTCCGGTGAAGCCCCCAGGACATGGGCCAGGTTGTCCCGCAGCCCGGCGGCGGAGGGAAGGCGGGGATACCAGAAGTCCGCCAGGCGGATCGCCAGATCATGAGCGGTTCGGGGCGGCAGCGCCTGGGCCACCGCCCCGAGACCCCGGAAAAGTCCATAAACCATCCAGGCGAGGGCTTCAGACCCCACGTCCGGCAATGAAATCCTCCACCATCTGCCGCGCGATGTGATCCGGGAATTGCCGGGGCGGCGACTTCATAAAGTAGGCGGAGGGGCCGATCAGGGCGCCCTTCAGCCCCCGGTCCAGAGCGATCTTCGCGCAGCGCACCGCATCGATCACCACCCCGGCCGAATTCGGGCTGTCCCACACCTCCAGCTTCGCCTCCAGGTGGATCGGCGCCCCGCCGAAGGTGGTCCCCTCGATTCGAATGTAGCACCACTTGCGGTCCTGAAGCCAGGGCACATAGTCGCTGGGGCCGATATGGATGTTCTCCGGCGGCAGCTCGTA
This sequence comes from Thermoflexus sp., assembly GCF_034432235.1. Taxonomy (NCBI): domain Bacteria; kingdom Bacillati; phylum Chloroflexota; class Thermoflexia; order Thermoflexales; family Thermoflexaceae; genus Thermoflexus; species Thermoflexus sp. The sequence goes on from NZ_DAOUCJ010000111.1 coordinate 91,107, forward strand.
AGGGATCAGGCTGGTCACCGCGCTGGTCTTGGAGATCTTCTTGGATTCCAGGCGCTCCCGCTCGAGCATGTTTAGGAAATCTGTGTTCCCCCCGAAGTTCAACTGATAGGTCCGCTCGACTTTCACGCCCCGCTCAATGAACAACTGCATGAGCACCCGGTGCAGGATCGTGGCGCCCACCTGGGATTTCACATCGTCCCCGATGACGGGGAGGCCGGCCTCCTCGAACCGTTGCTGCCAGTAGGGCTCTCGGGCGATGAAGACCGGGATCCCGTTCACGAAAGCGCAACCGGCATCCAGCACCTGTTCCACATACCATTTGGTGGCCTCTTCGCTGCCCACGGGGAGGAAATTCACCACCACATCGGTGCCCGTATCCCTCAGGATCCGCACGATGTTGTCCGTAGGGCCGGGGGCCTTGCGGATGATGCCTGAGAGATACCGGCCGATCCCATCATGGGTCATGCCCCGGTAAACCTTCACCCCCAGTTTCGGGACATCGGCGAACTTCAGGGTGTTGTTGGGCGGGGTGAAGATGGCCTCGGCCAGGTCCTTGCCGACCTTGTTTACGTCGATATCAAAGGCGGCCGTGAACTCGATGTCCCGCACGTGATAGGGGCCCAGCCGCACGTGCATCAGGCCAGGGACAACGGCGTCGTCGGGGACATCGCGGTAATACCACACGCCCTGCACCAGGGCGGAAGCGCAGTTCCCCACGCCGATGATGGCGACACGGACTTTGCGGTCGGCCACGGTTGAACCTCCTGTCCGAATGGTTTTTCCTTCCCTCCGGGACCTCGGGGGTCGCAGAGGGGGGATGTCTGTCCCGCCTTCGCGATCCATGCCCGATGGCGCCAGCCGGGCTCATCCCCTGGGTGTTTCGGGCTTTGATTCATTATTATGGATAGGGTTGCCTGCCCCGGTCCGTGGGCCGCCGGCCATCCGGATCCCTGGCGGGGCTTTCTCCCTCTCCTCCCGGCGGCCCTTCGGGCCATGGGGATCCAGAGAGAGGATGACCTCGATCTCGTCGACGGGAATGCGAGTGAGCATCGGCGGCGGTGCGGCCACAGCCGGTGAGGCGTTCGCCCGGGTTCGCCTCAGAGCGGATGGTTAAGGCCGGATCCTGCGGATCGCCCAGCGGATCCAGGAAACGCCCACACATTGAAGGGCCAGCCCATAGATCCCGGCGCCGAGCAGAACGGCCAGCAACAGCCCGGGCCACCCGTGATCGGTCGCCCACGGCACCATCGGCCCCAGGGCCAGACTCATGGCCAGCGTGGCCACGCCAGCCTGCCCCACCGTCCGTCCCCATTGTCCAGCGTCCAATCCCTCCAGCCGCCGGGCCAGCAACCCCAGCAGGAGGATCCCTTCCAGGGTGGTCGCCACCGTGTTGGCCAGGGCGACCCCGCCGTGACCCAGGGGGCCGATCCAGGCCAGGCTGAGGGCGATGTTCAGCGCCATCGCGCCCACCCCCACCCCTACCGGAGTGCGGGTGTCATGGAGCGCATAGAATGCCCGGGCCAGCAACTCCACGCCGGCGTGGGCCGGCAGGCCCATCGCATAAAACTGGAGGGCCTGGGCAGTCCATTCCGTGGAGGTCCCGCTGAAGGCCCCCCGCTGGAAGAGGACCGCAATCAGGGGCCGGCGCAACAGGATCATCCCCGCGGCGATCGGGAAAGTGATCCCCAGCAGGACCGCCAGGGTCTCCCCCAGGGTCCGGCGGAGCGCTCCGCGCTCTTCCCGAGCGGCCAGCGTGGAGAGCGTCGGGAAGGCGGCGGTGGCCATCGCCTGCGCCAGCACGATCTGGGGTTGCAACATCAGCTGCCAGGCGAGATTCAGAGCCGCCAGATATCCAGGGCCCAGGCCGGAGACCAGGCGGGTGTTGACCAGGAAGTTGACCTGGATCGCGGCCAGGCCCAGCATCCGGGGGATCATCAGGGCGATCACCTCCCGGACATCCGGGTCGCGCCATCCCAGGCGAGGCTGGTAACGTCCATGGACCTGCCACCAGCCCGGCGCCTGGATGAGGAGGTGGAAAAAAGCCCCCAGGACAACCCCCCAGGCCAGCCCGTGCACGCCTCCCCGGGGCGCCAGACACAGGACACCCGCGATGATCCCCAGGTTATACATGATCGGGGCCAGGGCGGTCCAGAGGAACCGCTGATGGGCCTGGAGGATCCCCATCAGGATCCCGCTGATGCCAAACACGGTGGGCGTGATCAGCATAATCCGCATCAGGGAGGCCGTGAGCTGTTGCTGGGGAGGGGGAACCTGGGGGGCCAGAAGAAGCTTCACCAGCCAGGGAGCGGCCAGGCTGGCCAGGATGGAGGATCCTCCCACCCCGAGGGCCACCGTGGTCAGGACTGCGCTGGCGAGCCGCCAGGCGGGTGTTTCCTCCCCTCGAGCCAGATGCGTGGCGAAGACCGGCAGGAAGGCGGAGATCAACGCGCCCCCGGCCATTAAGGTGAACAACAGGTCGGGGATCCGAAAAGCAGCCCAATACGCATCCAGCTCCGGGCTGGTGCCGAAAGCCCCGTAGATCAGGATCTGGCGGAGCAGGCCGAGCAGGCCGTTGACCAGATACGCGGCCATCAACAATGTGGCAGCTCGGGCGATCGTGCGAAGCGGGCTCACCGATGTCTTCCCCCCGCCTTGCGGCTGGCATTCCGGGGGATGGGACGGGCGGTGAAGCCCCTCGTCCTGCCCCCGAACGGGTTCATCCCGGATGGCTGCCCGCGGAGCGTTCCAGCCAGATGGTGACCGGTCCGTCATTGTGGATCTCCACCAGCATATGGGCCCCGAAAACTCCCATCTGGACCGGGATGCCTTCCGCCCGCAGGGACTCGGCGAAGCGTTCAATGAGAGGCCGGGCGTGCTCGGGCGGGGCGGCATGGATCAAGCTGGGGCGCCGCCCCTCGTAAGGATCCGCATACAGCGTGAACTGAGAGACCACCAGGGCTTCTCCTCCCACCTCTTTTAATGAGCGGTTCATCTTTCCGGCTTCATCCTCGAAGATCCGAAGGTGGGCCACTTTCTTCGCCAGCCAGTCCGCCTCCACCGGGGTGTCCGTATGGGTAACCCCCACCAGCAACACCACCCCGGGCCCGATGCGGGCCACGGTTTCTCCCCCCACGTGAACGGCCCCATAGCGAACCCGCTGGATCAGGACGCGCATCGTGTCCTTCTCTCCGGCTAACGTCGTCCGAAGGGAAAGGCCCCCACGCTGGCCAGGGCGATCAGGATCAGGGCCAGGGAGAGGGTGTAAGCGATCAGCATCCCGCGGGCGCGGATCGGATTCTCCCGTTCCCGGAAGGCGGCCGCCGCATGGGCGGCCCCGGCCGCCAGCAGGCCCCAGACCGGATGGATCACCTGGATCGGGGTCAGCGGCCCGCCCCCGAGACGCTGGGCCAGCCAGAGCAGAATTCCCAGAGCGACCTGGACGTCCAGGATCACTGGATAAAACCGAATGGATCGCTTCCACAGAGCAGAAGGGTCAATCCCTCGAGCTTCCTGAATTAATCCATAGAGCGCGCCCAGGACAGCCAGAAGAACAGCCCAGCGCCAAAGGCTGTGAAGGATAAGCAGCCCGCTCATGGCCATTCCTCCAGGATTCGCGGAATCCTTTCCCTTTCACCTTATCATCACTTCTCCGATGATGGGCCTGACCTCTCCCCCGTCCCGGATAAACAAGGGAGGAGGGACCCCTTCGGCTGTCCCTCCTCCCTGGGGCGATCCTTCCCCATCGGCTTACATCACCTCGACGGTCATCTCCTCGTGGACGATCTCGGCGAAACGGTCCAGGTCCAGGATATTCAGGCGCATCTGCTCCGGGCCTTCCCCTTCATCCGGGGGCTCCAGGATGATGTCCGCCACGTCCTCCAGCAGAGCCCGTTTGGTGGCGATCCCCAGACGCCCGCGCAGCTGTTCTGGCGTGAGCTCTGGATAGTAGGCGGCCAGGGTGTCGAAATCGATCGCCGCCACGGCCAGATCTTCCAGGAAAAGCTGCTTGGCGATGACATCGGCCGCGTAGCGCTCCAGCGGGTTGGTCCGCCGACGTCCCCGGCGTCCTTTCTGGAGAGATTCTTCAGCCATTGCGGTTTTCCTCACGGGGAATCCTGCTACCGAGTATATGCGATCCACGGCGGTCCGACAAATCCACCCCTCCGCACGCCGGATTCTCCTCCCTGCCAGCAGTGTGGAGGATGCCAGGGGTTCCGGGATGCCCTCTTCCCACACATTGCTCCCCACCGGAAACCCTGCCTTCCCAACCCATCTTTGAAGACCCCTCTTGACAGATCCGCTTGACCTCGATAAAATAAAAGCGCTTTACAAAAGCGCTTCATCGAACATGTGGGAAGAGCCCCCCGTTGGGAGTCAGCGATCTATCGGGTGATCCTCAGCGAGCGCGAAGGCGGGTGTTCCGGCCGGGAGTCTCCTGCAGGCGGGGAAGGGCATGCCCACGATTTATGACATCGCGCGGGAAGCGGGCGTTTCCATCACCACGGTCTCCAACATCCTGAACAATAAAGGCCGGTTCAAGCCGGAGACCGTGGCGCGGGTGTTGGAGGCGGTCGAGCGCCTCAAATACCGCCCGAATTTCGCCGCCAAGAGCCTGGCGGCCCGTCGGACGAACACGGTGGCCCTTTCCGCCCTGCTCACCTCGGAGTCCTTCGATCCCCTGAACCTCCAGTATTTCGGCGCCATCGCCCAGGCCGTTAGCCGCTCCGGCTTTAATTTCCTCCTTCAGATCAGTCAAGATCTGGAGTCCTTCGAGCGTTTTGCCGCCACCGGGATCTGCGACGGCTGGCTGCTGATGATGGTCCGCCGTCAGGATGAGCGCGTCGCCCTTTTGAAGGAGCTGGGCGTTCCCTTCGTCTCGATCGGGCGGCCCGATGAGATAGAAGGGGTGGATGTGGTGGATACGGATTTTGTCCAGACGGCGCGGCTGGCGCTGGAGCATTTGCTTGCCCTGGGGCACCGGCGGATCGCCTATCTGGCGGAGCCGCTGGAGTTCGGCTATTCGGCGATCCGTCTGCGGGCGTATCTGGCTTATCTCAAGGAATATGGCCTGGAGGGGAACGCCGACCTGGTGGTGGAGACCGATGGGACCGAGGCCGGGACGGTGCGGGCGTTGGAGGCGCTCTGGTCCAAAGGGCGTGCCATCACGGCGATCATCACCCATGATATCCCGGCGCTCACGGTGCTGCGCACGCTCCGGGAGTGGGGGCTTCGGGTCCCGGCGGACATCTCGGTGATCGGATGTTCGGACTCCCCGCTGGCCGCGCTGGCGGATCCTCCGTTAACGACGATCAATCTGTATGTAGACCGGATCGCGGAGGCGGCGGCGGAGGCCCTGGCCCGTCGGCTGCAGGAGCCAGAGGCGCCGCCGGCTCATATCCTGATCCCCGCGCAGCTCATCGTGCGGGAGTCCACCGGCCCGGCGCCGGGTTGAGCCATCGGCGAACACCCAATCGATAACTCAGTGAGGAAGGAGCCATGGATCAACGGCAGCGCATCGCCGTATGGGCATTGGTTTTGATTCTGAGCTTGGCCCTCCCCCTCCGCGGGCAACGGGCGCGAGCGGCCACCAACGACAACAATGTAGAATGGCTCGGTCTGGGCCACAATAGCCGTAGCTCCTTCTATCGCAACCCGGTGGGGGCGATCCCGACGGGCCAGCGGGTTCATCTGCGCCTCCGTGTGTATCGCTACGATATTACAGGGGCGGTGGTCCGCATCTGGAACAGCGCGGCAGGCCGGGAGGAGCTTTACCCTATGGCATGGGAGACCAATGACGCGACCTATGATTACTGGGGTGTGGATCTACCGGCCTATACCGCTCCGACGGTCCTCTGGTACCACTTCCGGATCTACGATGGCTCTGCGGTGGCGTATTACGCCGACGATGGCGCGCGGGATGGCGGCTGGGGAGCGGCTTACGGTAATGAGGCCGACGCCCAGGCCAATGATTACAACATCACGATTTATGACCCCAATTTCACGACTCCGGACTGGTTGAAGAACGCAGTAATTTACCAGATCTTTCCGGATCGGTTCTACAATGGTGATTCATCGAACGATCCCAAGACCACGGAAAAAGTCTATGGGGATTCGGTGCTCTTCCACACGAACTGGTTTGATCTTCCGGAGAATCCGCCCCGGGGCCGGGACTTCTATGGGGGAGATTTGGCGGGGATCCTGGCCAAAGTGGATCAGTTGCGGGATCTCGGGGTCACTGCCATCTATCTGAACCCGATCTTTACGTCGCCCTCGAACCACAAATACGATATTACAAATTACTTCCAAATTGATCCTCACTTTGGAACGCTAACCACTTTTCAGAATCTGGTCAGCGCTTTACATAATCGAGGGATACGTTTAATTCTGGATGGGGTGTTCAATCACACCAGCGTGGCTCATCCCTTCTTCCAGGATGTTGTGCAACGGGGATCGGCTTCTCCCTACTGGTCGTGGTATACCGTTTATCGTTATCCGATCCGGTGGTTTGATGACCGGAACCGAAACCACCTCTGGGATCCTGGGGAGCCGCAGGTGAACTGGGACAGCCCGCTGCAGGGCATCCTGGGTTCTCCCGATTATGCCAGCTGGTGGGGCTTCGCCACACTCCCGGAATGGACGGAGGTTCAGGCGGTTCGAGATTACGTGTATGGATCGTCGGGGGCCGTGGCGCGCTATTGGCTCCAACAGGGGGCTGATGGATGGCGGCTGGACGTGGCGGATGAAGTCAGCCACTCCTTCTGGCAGGGCTTCCGGACGGCCGTGAAGGCAACCCGAGCCGATGCCCCGGTGATCGGGGAAGTTTGGGGGGATGCCAGCGAGTATCTCACGGGCCGGGAGATGGACAGTGTGATGAACTATCGGCTGAAGTTCGCGGTGACGGATTTCATTGCCCGGCGCTCCATTGGACCTACTGCCTTCCATCAGCGGCTCCTGGCTATCTGGGAGGATTATCCGCCCCAGGCATGGTATGCTCTCATGAACCTGCTGGATTCCCATGACACCGCTCGCTTTCTGTATGATGCGGGCGGCGACAAGGCGCGCCTACGGCTGGCCTATCTCTTCTTGATGACCTATCCGGGCGCCCCCACCATCTACTATGGAGACGAGGTGGGCCTGACAGGAGCCAATGATCCGGATAACCGGCGCACGTATCCGTGGGGTCAGGAGGATCAAGCGCTCCGCGCCGATGTGAAGCGGTTGATTCGCATCCGATCCCTTTATGCGGCGTTGCGGACCGGTGGGATCGCCCATGGGGCGATCCTGGATGAGGCGAGCGGCACGTATGGTTATCGCCGCTGGGATAGCTCCTTCAAGCTCCTGGTTGGCCTTAACAATAGCGACTCCAGTCGAATCCTTTCCTTCCCCGTCTCCGGGTATCTGGCCGATGGAACGCGGGTCACTGATCTCTGGAACGGGGGGCAGTATGCAGTCAGCGGAGGACGGGTGGGGGTCTCTGTCCCTCCGAAGGGTGGAGCGATCCTGGTCGCCGGCGCCTCGAGCGATGTGAAGGTGACGTTCACCGTTCAGGGCTATGTGACCTACTATGGCCAGAACATCTTTGTGGTCGGTGATGCGCCGGAGCTTGGGTTCTGGGATCCGGCCAAAGCGCGGCCGCTCTCATGGGTGAACTCGAACACATGGTCTGGGGATGTCTATTTCACCAATTACAGCAAGTGCGGGACGCTCCAATACAAATACATTGTCAAGAACCCGAATGGCTCCGTAATCTGGGAAGGCGGTACGAACCATATCCGCACGTTGCCATGCTCCGGTTCTGCGGCCTTTACCGATCAATGGCAACCGTAGCCGATCCCAGGGGCGCTATACAGAGCCCCTGAGACGGGAAGATCTTAAAAAGGAGGTGCAAGATGGTTCCGCGGCGTTGGTTTCTCTGGATCATCAGTCTGCTGGTGATCGGGTCGCTGCTGGGGGCCTGTGCGACGCCTACGCCAGTGCCTCCGACCGCGACCCAGGCCGCTCCGGCGGCTTCTCCCACCGCTCCGGCAGCCGCCACGCCCACGACGGCTCCCTCTCCGACACCTGCTCCCAAGACCAAGCTGACGATCTGGCACGCCTATCACACGGGAGGATCGGAGGAGCAGGCCCTGACGCAGATCCTGAAGAACTATCAGCAGAAGAACCCGAACGTGGAGGTGCAGGTTCTGGCCATCCCCTTCGATCAGATTTTCACCAAGTGGGAGACCGAGGTCGCGGCCGGGGGTGGCCCAGACATGTTCACAGCACCCAACGACCAGCTGGGTAAAGAGGTGCGGGCGGGCCTCATTGCTCCCCTGGACGATCTGCTGAAGGGCAAGCTCGAGAACGTGGCGCCCATCGGGATCCAGGGGATGCAGGTTGGGGGCAAGATCTACGGCGTGCCAGGCATCGTGAAAGCGGTCGCCCTTTATTACAACAAGTCCACGGTGCCTGAGCCTCCGAAGACCACCGACGATTTGCTGAAGCTGGTCAAGGCGGGCAAGAAACTGGTGCTCTACGCCGGCGGAGCGGCGGCCTATTTCCACTTTGGCTGGTATTCGGCCTTCGGAGGCCAGCTGGCGGATCCGCAGGGCCGCTGCATTGCTGATAAAGGAGGCGTGGCGGAAGCGTTGCAGTTCCTGCTGGATCTCAAGGCGGCCGGTGCTCAGTTCGAATCGGATCTCTCGAAGGGGGCCACTTTGTTCCGTCAGGGCAAAGCCGATATGATCGTGGACGGCCCCTGGATGCTCGGGGATTATAAGAAGGATCTGGGCGACAAGCTGGGCGTCGTCCCCCTCCCGGCAGGTCCGAAGGGGCCGGCCAAGCCGCTGACGGGTGTGGACGGCTGGTATATCAATCCGAACAGCAAGAACAAGGAGGCCGCGGTCGCCCTGGCCCTTTATATCTTCGGGCCCGAGGGCCTCAAGATCTATGCCGACGTGGCCGGCGGTCCACCCGTCCGCACGGATGTGCAGGTGGCGGATCCGCTGGTCAACACCTTCGCGGAGGCTGCCGCAGCGGGCTTCCCGCGTCCTCAGGAAGCATGGTTTGATAATTACTGGGGCCCCTTCGGGGATATGTTCACCGCTGTCCTGGAAGGGAAGGCCAAGCCCGCCGATGCAGTGGCCAAGGCTTGTGCGGATATGAATAAGGCGAACAAGTTCTCCCCGTAAGCAGGCGATGCCCAGGGGGCGCGAGCGGAGGTTGCTCGCGCCCCCTGCTATGAATCGGGAGGGGAAAATGGCCCCGATCGGTCTGTCCTTTCCAAGTGTCGCTTGGATCCGGTCCCGTCGCTGGCTCTCTGCATATTTATACTTGCTTCCGGCCCTCCTCATCATGGGGGTGATCACGTTCTATCCGATGGCCTATCAGGTCTACATGTCCTTTACGGATTATGGTCTGAAAAACCTTCGCATCGACGCTCCTCCTCCGAACTGGGTGGGGCTGGAAAATTACGTTCGCATCCTGCGGGGGGAGATCGGGCTTTCCTATTTCAACTTCTGGCGGACCCTGGCGTTCAATCTGTTCTGGACGTTCTCGAACGTTGCCATCCATGTGGTTCTGGGGGTCCTTATTGCCGTCGCCCTGAACACGGAGGGGCTGTGGGGCAAACGATTCTACCGGGCCCTGTTTGTCCTGCCCATTGTCATCCCCCAAATCATCGTGGCGAACGTGTTCCGGAACATGTTCGATCCGGATTATGGGGCGATCAATCAGGGCCTGGCGCTGATCGGCGGACTGCTCGGGTTTCCTCGAGAAGCTTTCCATATCCGATGGATCGATCAGGTAGATCCGCCGATCCCATGGCTGCTTCCGGGCCTGCCGCTGCCACTGGCGTATTACGCTCTTTTGATCACAAATGTGTGGCTGGGGTGGCCGTTCATGACCATCGTGGCGACAGGGGCTCTACAGAGCATTCCGAAAGACCTCTACGAAGCTGCCGATTTAGACGGGGCGACGCCCTGGCAGAAGCTTCGATACATCACGCTTCCTTTGCTGCGACCGGCCATGGTCCCGGCTGCGGTCTATGGGATCGTGGTCACCTTCAATCTCTTCAGCCTGATCTATTTCCTGTCCGGCGGTGGCCCTCTGCGGCAGACTGAGATCCTCATCACCATTGCCTTCCGGCTGGTCAACGAGCAGCGTCTCTACGGCGTGGCGGCTGCTTTCTGCGTTTATATCTTCTTCATCCTCCTGGCGATCACCCTGGTGACCAACGCGATCACTCGAGCGACGGAGAGTTACGATGTCTAGTCTGGCGGTTCGCGTGCGATTGCAAGGCTGGTGGCGAGAGCGGCGGATGGCGCAGGCCTATCGTTCGCCGGGTCGGCGTCTCCCGTTACGATATCAGCTGGCCCTGCAGGCGGTGTTGCTGCTGATCGCCTTCACGGTCCTCTACCCGATCCTGTGGGTCGTCAGCTTATCTCTCGATCCCCGGGATATCTCTCGTCCGACGGAATTGCGGTTGATCCCGCCCGGGGCCTCGCTGGAGGCCTACCGGAAAGTCTTGCGGCAGCCCACCCCGAATCCGGTGAGCTGGCCCGAGCTCGCCTTCAACAGCTTCCGGCTGTCCGTCGGCACGGGGCTGGCTTCCGTGATTGTAGGGGTGTTCGCGGCTTATGCGTTTTCTCGCATGCGGTTCCACGGCCGGCGGATCTTCATGATCGCTATCCTGGCCGTCTTAATGCTGCCTCCGATTGCCACCCTTCCCGCCCTCTTTGTGCTGTTGAATAAGGTGCAGATCACAGTGGGGGAAATGACCTTCAATCTCCGCAACTCCCTTTGGGGGGTAGGGCTGGCTGTTCTATCCAGCCTCTTGCCCTTCGCGATCTGGAACCTCAAGGGGTATATTGACACGATCCCTCGGGACCTCGAGGAGGCAGCGTTGATCGATGGGTGCACGCCGGTTCAGGCTTTCGTGCGCATCACCCTTCCCCTGACCATGCCGGCTCTGGCGGTGACCGGCTTCCTGGGCTTCATGAGCACATGGACCGAGTTCGCGATCTCGTGGCAGTTTTTGACCAATCCCAAGGATTTCACGCTGATGATGGCGCTTTACAACATGGTGGGTCAGTATGCGGATAGCACACCATGGTCGATGTTCTCCGCGATGGCTATCCTGGTCGCCCTGCCTGTCTCTGCGGTTTACTTCTGGATCCAGCGCTACATCGTCAGCGGATTAACCCTGGGCTGGCGTTAAGGGGCCAACGATGCGCTGCGGGGGCTCTTCCTCCTTACGCCGTTGTCTCGTGGTTTCTGTGTTCCTGGCCCTCCTCGCGACGGGACGCATCCCTCCATCGACCCGGGCAGATGCAGGGATCGCGCTGGATGGGCTTCGGGAGCCTGCTTACGGCATGCCCATCGCCACGGATCCCCCTGGGGACCTGGCCAGCCCGGGGCCGCGGGATTGGGTGGGAACCCAGTGGGCGGATCTCACGGCCCTCTATGTGACCCACGATGCTCAATATCTTTATGTGTATGCAGACCTGCCCGCGTATCAGAAAAGCACTTCCTCCGGGCAGATCGGGCTGCTGATCGATGTGGGCGGAACGCCTCAGGGAGGAACTCAGGATCCCTGGGGCAATGCCATCGCTTTCGCTCATCCCTGGAAGCCCGACTTCGTGGTCCGTGGGAACATCCCGGGCGCCTCCCCCTCCGATAACGGTTGGACAGAACTGCTGCGATGGGACGGATCTGCGTGGCAGGGCTATGGCGTCAACTGGGGAGGCATTCCTCCAGGCGGCCAGACAGGTACCCGCATTGCCTACGCTGACGGCCGTGGGGTGGAGTTTCGCATCCCCCTCTCCGAGATCGGGGCCTCGTTAGGGATGACCCTCCATCTGCAACTTTTCACCACCCAGGGTGGGAGCACCAAGGGCGCTTATGATACCGTTCCCCCGGATAGCCAATCCACGGGATGGGATGCCTCTACTACGCTCTCCCAATGGATCACATACACCCTGGGCGCCGTGCCCGATTGCGATGTCTGGTGGGCAGAGGTGCGCCACGATACCTTCGATCCAGCCTATCGGCAACCCCACGGCGCTATCCCGGCGGGGACTCCTATCCGGCTACGGCTGCGCACTGCTCACAACGATCTCACCCGAGTGCGGCTTCGGGTGTGGGATGATCGAACAGACACGGAGACCTTCTATACGATGGGCCTGGAAGCCCAAGGGACAGTCTACGATACCTGGACTGTCACCTTGCCGGTCACAGCCACCGCCCAGCCTACGATTCTTTACTACGTTTTCGAACTGACCGATGATGGGGGCGGCGCATGCCCCTTCAATCGCACCCCCGATACGGACTGGTATGCCGATGACGATCCCCAATTCTATGGGGGCGGAACCGGTCAAATGTATGACGACTTCAACCAGGTGGTCTGGAAGAGCTTCCAGATCACTGTTTACGACCCTGCCTTCGCGGTCCCTGAATGGCTTCAGCGGGCCGTCGTCTACCAGATCTTCCCCGATCGCTTCCGCGACGGGGATCCGTCCAACGATCCCTTACCGGGTCGCTTCTACTACAATCGTCCGGGCGGAACTCTCTTTCGGTCCGGGAGCTCAGCCTGGAACACGCGGATCTGTGATCCGCGGGACAGCGCGGGACCATGCCCGGACGCCTATGGCGAGAACTTCTATGGGGGCGACCTGCGGGGGATCCTCCAGAAGATCCGGGAGGGATACTTCGATGCGCTGGGGGTGACTGTCCTCTATCTGAACCCCATTTTCCGCTCTCCGTCCAATCACAAATACGATACGGTGGATTACTTCCACATTGACCCGGATTTCGGGACGCTGGAGGACTTCCAGGCGCTGGTGCAGGAAGCCGCAGCCCACGGGATCCGCATCATCCTGGATGGGGTCTTCAACCACGTCTCCTCGGACAGCCCTTACTTTGACCGCTACAGCCGTTATGACGCTGCCGGGAATCTCACCTCCCCGAACGGGCCTGGCCTCGATGACAACTCCGGGGCATGTGAGAGCCCCGCTTCCCCTTATCGGGCATGGTTCTTCTTCCCGGACATCGGGCATCCGCCGATGAGCGCGGGTGACCGCTGTGATGCGAATGACGCGGATGACCCGGCCGGGCCATGGACGATGACCTACGAGACCTGGCAGGGTTATGGTTCTCTTCCAAAACTCAACACCGCTCACCCATCGGTCCGGGCCCTTTTCTACACCCAGGGGACTGCCTCCGTGGGCCCCTATTGGATCCAACAAGGGGCTTCAGGCTGGCGCCTGGATGTGGCCGGCGATGTGGATCCTGGCCTCACCATATCCCCGACCAACGGGTTCTGGTCCGGGTTCCGGGCAGCGATCCGATCCGTGCGACCGGATGCGGTGATGATCGGGGAGGAGTGGGGGGATGCCTCACCATGGTTGCTGGGCTCCCAGTGGGACAGCGCCATGAATTACCGGTTCCGATCGGCTGTCCTGGGCTGGCTGGCCACGGGTTGCGCCGGGAACGGATGCTCCGGCGGGACGGTCTTTCAGGATAACGATGATAACCCGGGGAGCGTCAGCGGTCCGATCGCCCCTCTAACTCCTTCTCAGTTCCATGCCCGGCTGATGTCCATCTGGGAGGATTATCCCCCGCCGGCATGGAAGGCCATGCTGAACCTGTTGGGCTCCCACGATACCAACCGCCTGCGCTTCTTGCTCCGCAAGGTCAACGGGGACGACGACGCCAAGGCCCGGCATCGGATGCAGGAGGCCTGGCTGTTTGCCTTCACCTATGCGGGGGCTCCTACGCTCTACTATGGAGACGAGGTGGGCCTTTCTCAGGATGGCGTCTGGGATGGGAGCACCTGGCAGGACGATCCCTACAACCGGGCTCCCTATCCATGGCCGGATACGCCAGGGGATTTCCAGGCGGACCTCTCGCTGTGGGCCTTCGTGCAGCGGATGGCCAGCATCCGCCATGCGGTCCGTGCCCTCCAGGATGGCGATGTCCTTCACGGGCTGATCATAGATGACGCGAACCGCCTCTACGGGTTTGCCCGAATTTGGGGTTCTCAGGCGGTTGTCGTCTTGCTGAACCGAGACACCGTCACCCATACGATCACGCTTTCCGGCGTGGATACCTCGCCCATCGGATGGACGAACGGGACGGTCTTACAGGAAGTTCTCTCAGGCGTCACCATTCCGGTGTCCAATGGACAGGTGACTATTCCTGTGCCCCCGGAGTGGGGAGCCGTTGTGCTGCAGCCCGAGCAGGCGGACACCCCGGCTGCCCCAACCGTCCTTGCTGACCCTCAATCGGACGGTGTGGCCCTCCGCTGGCGTCCGATCCGACAGGACACCCAGGGTGGGGCTGAGGTTGTGACCAGGTATGAGGTCTTCCAAAGCCCCTCTGTAGAGGGTCCATGGACAAGCGTGGGGATGACCTCAACAGCCCCCTTCGGGGAGCCTGATGGCTATCTCCATTTCTTCATCCCTCATGTATCTTGGTCTTCTTTCTTCAAGGTACGCGCTTACAACGCCCTTGGACGCTATGGAGAGTCGGCGCCGGTGCAGCTGGCGGCGGATGTGGGGGTGGGGCTGGGGGCTGAGCCTGTTCCGGCCGTGGCGGGGGGTGTGGTGACGGTGACGCTGGCGATCACCAATGGGGGTCCGTCGCAGGCGGCGGGGGTGGTGGTGAGCGTGACGTTGCCTGCGGCGCTGACGCCGCAGGTTCTTCCGGGGGATTGCGGTGGGACCAATCCGGTGGTGTGTGGGGTGGGGGATCTGGCGGCAGGGGCGACGCGGACTTATGGGCTTCGGCTGGGGGTGGATCCTGCGGCCACGGGCAGCGTGGCGGTCACGGCCACGGTGGGGGCTCAAACGCCGGATCCGGGTCTGGGGAATAACACGGCGGTGCTTGGGATTCCGCTCACCACGGCGGCGGATGTGGGGGTGGCTCAGACCCTGACTGCCCAGTGGGTGGGGAACGGCTGGCGGATCACTCAGACGATTACATGGACCCAGGCAGGCCCTTCACGGGCTGCCTCTGCGGTTCTCACGGACACGTTCCCGATCGAAGTGACGCTGGAGGGCGACCCGCCGGCCGGGTGCACCCGCCAGGGAAGCGCTCTGCGCTGCACCCAATCGCCGATGGCTCCCGGGGCAACCCGTATCCTGTCGATTCGGTTCTTCCGACCTGCCACCCCGATCTTCTTGGGGATCTGGCGAGTGGAAGGAGGGGCGAGCGAGCCGGACCCGGAGCCGTCGAACAACATCTCGGAGGCCTCGCTGATGCTACGCCGCTACATGCTCTTCCTCCCGTTCATCGCCCGATTCTCAACGCCTTAGATCCAGGATCCAAGGGGCTCCATGGGCTCCAATGGAAAGGGGCGCTTCGTGTTTCTTCTGGGGCTGATGGCCCTCGCCTGTCAGCCTGTTTCACGGCCATCTCCCACCGCCCCTCTTTCCCCTTTCCCAAGCCCAAAGGCGACAGCCGCGCCTGACCCATCGTGGTTCCGGGACGCTGTGCTGTATCTCATCTTCGTCCGTTCCTTCGCCGATCATGATGGGGACGGCATCGGGGACCTCCGGGGAATCATCGACCGACTGGATTACCTGCAGGGATTAGGGGTCACCGCGATCTGGTTGATGCCCATCTATCCTTCCCCTTCTGATCACGGCTATGACGTGATGGAGCACTTCGACGTCCGTCCGGAATATGGGACGATCACGGACCTTCGGGCCCTCGTCGAGGCTGCCCATGCCCGGGGAATGCGGGTGCTCCTGGATTTCGTCCCCTCTCATCTCTCCAGTCAGCACCCTCTTTTCCGCGATGCCTTCGGCCGGCCGGACTCCCCTTATAGCGGCTGGTTTCTCTGGCTCAACGAGGCCCACACTCAGTATCTCGCCTTTGACGGCGTGACCAGCATGCCGCGATTCAACCACCGCAACCCGGAGGTAGTGCGCTACCTCACCCGTGTCGCCCGCTTCTGGCTGGAGCAGGGTGTGGACGGCTTTCGGGTCGACAACGCCACCTTCCCCCCCAAGGCGTTCTTCAGTGAGCTGCGCACTGCAGTCCGAGCCATCCGTCCGGATGCCCTGCTTCTGGGGGAGGTATGGCAGCGGGACGTCCCGGCTCTGAGCGAATATTTTGATCGCTTCGATGCCCTTTTCGATTTCCCTCTTTACCATGTGCTGATGGGGAGCCCGGACCGCAACGGCGACGGTTTGCTGGCCGGCCAGGGCCCTCCGGCCCTTCTCTCCGACCTCTTTGAAGAGGAGGCCGCGCGCTTCCCACCCACGGGGATGGCCGTGCGCTTCCTCTCCAACCACGACACCAACCGGCTGGCCACGAAGCTGGGGGGAGATCCAGATCGCCTGCGGCTGGCAGCTGCCCTGTGGAGCGCTCTGCCAGGGCCGCTCCAGCTCTACTATGGGGAGGAGATCGGCATGCGGGGGCAGAAGGGGGGTCCGCCAGCATGGGACAACTACCGCCGGGAGCCGATGGACTGGTATGCTGCGGGAGAGGGACCCGGGCAGACCACCTGGTTCCGACCCCCCGACCGTTGGAACCGTCCGGACGATGGGATCTCGGTAGAGGAGGAGGAGAAGGACCCCGCCTCGCTGCTGAACACCTACCGCCGACTCCTTCGCCTGCGGGCGACGACGCCGGCGCTGCGGGAAGGGGATTTCGCACTGCTCCCCCTGGAGGCACCGGCGCCGGGGCCGTGGGGGTTCGTGCGACGAGCGGGGGATCAGACGGTGGTCGCTATTTTCAACTTCGCCCAAGAACCCCTTCCGGCAACGATCCTCGCCTTCCCCTTCACGGCCCCGGCCCTGCGGGATCTGTGGAGCGGGCAGGTCTTCCCCAGTGCCCAGGCCGGACAGCCCTATACCGTGACGCTGCCCGGTGCGGGTGCCATGCTCTTAGCCGCCCCCTGAGCCCTTATCGCCCCACAGGCTCCTGGGCCCGGTCCGGTGGGCACAGGAAGGGTGACCCCTCCCGCCCTGCGTGATAGGCGTAGCGGGTTCCTCCGATTTCGAGGACAATCCGATAGCCAGGGGTGAGAACCTGGGCATACATCCGTCCGCGCTCTGGGCATCCCAGGCTGCTATCGGGCCAGGTCACCGCCTGTGCCTCAACCACCCGGATCTCCTCCTCCTGCACGCCTATGCGGGCAGCCAGGTCTTTCCGGGCCTGCTCGATTCGCACCTCCAGTTCAGGTTCCATAGGGGATTCTCCTGAAGTGCCCCGTGCGGGTGTGGGTCGATGCGGCGCGGGAAGGGGAGAGAATCCTTCCAGCGGGGAAACCGCGGGGCGCGCTGGCGCGCACGCCCCGAGCACCCCCATGAGCACTCCCGCGATCCAGATCCAATGCCCTTGTCCCATCCTCATAGAACACCTCCTGGGAGCATGCAGGAATGGCTCGCCCTTAGGAGCCGACGGCTTCTCTTAAGGAGACGTTTCCCAGGAGGCGAGGGTTCCCTTTCGCCAGGCTCAGTCGTCATCCCGCGTGAGGCGGAGATACTTCTCGGCCAGGTCCGCGAACTCCTCCTTCTCTCCACGCGCCAGTTCCTCCAGGAACGAGGCGTCATAATCACGGGTCCGCACCACCACCGGCATGGGCACCGCGTGGCCCAGCAGCAGGGCCTGCTGTTTGGTCTCCAGGCGGGCCAGCACCTCGCGCAGCCGGGAGGCGCCGGAGATCCCGGAAAGGGCGGCGCGCACATCTTCCTCATGGTCCAGCAGGCACAGCACCCGCGTGCCGATCTGGGAGAGCACCTCGCTGTCGATCTGGCTGGGCCGCTGGTCGACAATCAGCAAGGTGACGTTATACTTGCGCAATTCCCGGGCGATGGTCCCGAACACGGTGTGCTCCGCGATGCCGGGCTGCAGGAACTTGTGCGCCTCCTCGACGACGATCACCAGATGCGGCGGCTCCCGGCTGGAATCCCCCAGGGCGGCCTCCTTGCGGCGGACGTATTCCGCGTGGATGCGACGGGTCAGGTAGTTGGCCACCAGCACGTAGGCCGCCATATCGTTCCCATAGCGCCCGAATTCGAGCACCACGCTCTGACCCTCGAGAACCCGGGAGAGGATCGCCTGGGCAGCGTCCTCAGAGGCCTGGGGGACCAGAAACCGGAACCGATGAAAGAGGCCCAGCTTGCGCTGGAGGGCGCCCAGGGTGCTGCTGGTGATCAGATCCCGCTCCACCAGATCCGCCAGGGGATCGGTCTCCGTTTCCTCTTCGTTTTCGTTCTCCCCGGCGAACTCTCGATCCTCCTCCAGCAGGATCCGCAGCCAGTCCCGGCCCAGCCGGCGCCGCAGCATGTAAAGGGCGCCGATCTGGACCTCGCTCAGGCCGATGACGCCGCGCAGGAGCTCGACATCCTCCGGTTCGATCTGGTCATAGCCGATGCGAACGACGAGGTCATACCGGCTGCTCCGTCGCCGGGAGGACTCCTCGTCCAGGGTGGCGATGGCCACCCGGGAAAAGCACCCGGGCAATTGCTTCAGGCCCGGGACATGGCCTCCCTCCCCCGGGGCGCTCCATCCGTATTCGTTGTGCATGTCGAAGATCAGGGCCACAGAGGTATTATGGTAGATCACCCCGGCCAGCAACAGCCGGGTAAGGAAAGTCTTCCCTGTCCCGCTCTTCCCGAACACGCCACTCGAGCGCTCGACGAAACGATCCAGGTTGAGGGGGATCCGCACCCCCGGCATATCCAGGGGCTCCCCGATCACGAAATACCGCTCCTCCCGTCCCTTCACCCGGGGCCGGAAGATGGCGTGGACTTCTTCCTCAGTGGCCTCGTAGACCGGAGAGAAATGCGCGGGAACGGTTTTAACGGGCCGCGGAAGGGGATCGTTCTCCTCCAGAACCAGCATCGGCTGGACGTGGATCTGGCCGAAGACCCCAATGCCGGCCACCATCTCCCGGATCAGCGGGTCCTCCGGATCCGGAGGCATGCGGGCGAGGTCCGGGTTGACGCTGTCCAGCCGGATATCGGTGATCATCCCGAAGAAGCGCCGCCGGTATCCGTAGATCACCACGTAGCGGCCCACCGCCAGACCCTCGATGGCGATGCGAGGATCCAGCTTGACCACTAATCCCTCGGCGAGGGAACCGCCGATCACCCGCCCCAGCCGGCGCGCCTCCATCGCGGGCGGAGCGGACCATGTTCCCCGCGTCGCTGCTCGTTCCGAAGCCATAAAGAGCCTCCCGTCATCGGATGATGGGCCTTCCGCAGCGGGCCTTTTCCTGTGGGCTTTCGGGATCGCGCGATCCCCGGAGGAGTCAGGTCTGCCTCTCCGGCTCAACCGGGCGCTTCTACCGCCATCCGGATCCGGCGCAGCACCTGCCCCAGGCGCGTGGGCTCGTCGGCCAGCAGCCGCACCAGTTCCTGACCAACCTGGATCAGGAAGTCCCGCTGATGGGGTCCAGGCCGGATAGCGGCGGCGGCCCGGACGACCGCTGCGAGCACATCATCGGAGGCCTCGCGGGCCTCCACCAGGGTGCGGATGAAATCCGGCTGCTCGGTGAATCGCTGGATCTGGGCGGGCAGACAGGTGTAAACCGGTTCCAGCAGGGCCGGGGGCTGATGGGGGATGCCATAATATGTAAAGCGGTCCCGCATGTAACCCAGCGTGAGCACCCCGATCTGAACCGGGATGTTGCGGTTCTCGATCATGTCCTGCTGGATCTCCTGCGGCGGGACGTCCTGGAGCGCGACCATGCGGGTGAGCTCATCCCCCTCCAGGATCAGATCGTAGATGATGCCGATGATGGTCGTCTCCCCCCGGGCGGTCTGGACGAAGGACCCGAAGGCCGGGATATCCTCAGCGGTCAACCGACAGCCCACCAGAAAAGTGCGGGCGCTGGATTCGATCACCCGCCCGATGAAGGCGGGCCCTGCGGATGGATTCGAACGACCCTGTGGGATGGCCATCTCTGGCTCCAGCTTCAAAGTCTGGGGCGTTGCGCCGTTGGTCTCCTCCGTTTCATGGGATGAGGAAACGAAACGCCGCGCATTATCCGCCCAGCCACTCCTTTTGACGGGCCTTGGCGGAGATCGAGACGTGAAGGCCGCGCCGGAGGAGGGCCTCCTGGATCATCCCTTCCAGTTGCTTTCGCTCGTCCGGGCGGATGCGGGCCAGCTCATGGGCCCGGGTGAGCAGATACGGATACGGGGCTTCCGCCAGGATGCGACACTGGTCCCAGATCGCCCGATGGAGCCGATCCAGGCGGGCCCGATCCCGGGCCACCCACTCCGGGATTTCCACGCGGGCGAGATGGGGGCGGCCTTCCGTCCCCACATTGAGATAGAAGAACAGAAGGCGGTGCCCTTCGCGATCCAGGTGATCGTTGATCGGCCATGTTGGGGCGAAGAGGGCCGAGCGCTCGCCAGGCTTCAGCAGCTCGGCAAAGAGGGCCCGATCTCGCAACTGTCCAAACGGGTAGTCGGCAACCTTCTCCCGGGAGATCTCATCCGGATCCAGGAGCCCCAGGGCCAGCAAGCGCAGCACCGCGTGGCCCGTGGGCCGATCCACGTATCCCGCGATGGCACCCCCCGTCTCCTTTGCGGATTCCAGGGCTCCAATGGCGCGTCGGAAGAGCTCTCGATATCGTTCCGCCGAGACCGCCGCGAAGGGTTCGCCCCGGGCCAGGGCCCAGGGAAGCAGCAGGCCGTCCGCCAGCCCCACCGGCGGGCCGAAGGCGTCATCGGCCCGCCGGGCCATCGCCGCCGCCAGCTGCTCCAGCTCTTGGATGTCTCGCTCGGCCTCCAGGTCGTTCAGGGCGCGCATCTCCCCGTCCTCGGTGAAAAGCTCTTCCTCTCGATACCAGAACACGAGATGGTGCCATGTGTGAGGGGGGGCGCCCGAGCCGTGGCGCATCTCGATCAAACCGATGTTCAGAACAAAATAGGGAATGGTCCCGTGGCGATCCGGATAGATCTGAGAGCCGTCGGCCGCGATGACCCGCGCCTGGGGCTGTTCGGCGGGGAGAGGGAATCGGGCGGCGAGAGGCTCCCCCCAGGGGATCGCCCCGCGCCATCCAACCCGCATGGCCTCCCGAGCCATCCGCTGCAGGCGCTCCAGATCGTCAGAGAATCGATGGAGCAGGCTCAGGGCGTATCGGAGCGTCGGAGGATGCATCCGCAAGCGATCCCGGGCGTAATCCGCCATCTCCTGCACGTGCCGTCTTACCTCCCGCCAGTCCAGCATCGTAAACCCCCTCGCGCAGGGAGAACGCTTCCCCGGCCCCCACCGGGCCAGGCTTTCATTATCATTATAGTCATGAACTCGGACCTCGCGCGGCATGCTTCGGCAAGGCTTATGTCGTTCCGATGGGGAAGACGTTCGCATCCCTCCAAAGAGAGGAGAAGCAGCCGGACCATCCGTCCCGCCGCCCTGGCTTTCCTCGCTCTCCTGCTTGCGTCGGTTTCCCCTTTGACGGATCCGGCTGGGCTGGGTATAATAAAGGTGCTTCTGCCGCTTCCAGCATCGACCTCGAAAATCACCCATGCGCATCGGAGTTAGGGGTTGCGCGACTTGCTACCCGGACATCTCTCCTGATGGATGATGAAAGGGCCCCTCGCCTTCTTTCCGGCGTTTCCCGGGTTACGTTATTAAGGAAAGAGCGATGCGCACAGGCCGGGGAGCGGTTCAGGGCCGTTTTCCCTGAGGTCCGGAGGGTTCCATTCGGGATGGGTCACAAGGGGCGTGAGGAGGGGTATGCCGGATCTCCCCGGGGGCTGGAGGATGAGATCGGTCCATGGGGGTTTTGAGGATTTTTCTCTTCTCCTCGCATCCTGTTCCCCCAGGGAATGGGAGCTCCGGCCACCGAAAGCGCCTCCATGCCGTGGCTCTCCGGATCTGATCCTCCAGCGGGCGCGATGTCGGGGCGGTAGTCTATCCTCACAATGAGTGGAACGGCCATGGAACAGGCACAGGTTCAGGTTCCTATCCTGGATTTCGATTACATTCATCTGGAATCCAAAACCCTGGATGAGCTCCGGGAACTGGCCCGGGCGCTGAAGATCCCCAGCTATAGCCGCCTGAAAAAGCAGGACCTGATTATGCGGCTCCTCCAGGCGAAGGCGGAGCAGCAGGGTTACGCCTTCGGTGGGGGGACGCTGGAGATCGTGGAGGATGATGCCCTGGGCACGATCGGGTTTCTCCGGGTGAACCCGAATTTCCTCCCCAGCCCTCAGGATATCTATGTCAGCCAGTCCCAGATCCGCCGTTTCGGCCTGCGCCGGGGCGATTTCGTCGTCGGCCAGATCCGGCCGCCGAAGGAGACGGAGAAATACTTCAGCCTCCTGCGGGTGGAAGCGGTCAACGGCCTGGACCCCGAGCAGGCTCGTCTGCGGCCGCGGTTTGAGGAGCTCACCCCGATCTTCCCGAATGAGCTCTTCGATCTGGAGACGGATCCCAAGAACCTCACCACCCGTTTGATCAACCTGGTGGCGCCGATCGGCCGGGGGCAGCGGGGCCTGATCGTCTCACCGCCCAAGGCGGGCAAGACCACCGTCCTCAAGCACATCGCCAACGCGATCTCCACCCGTTACCGGGATGTCCATCTCATGGTCGTGCTGGTGGGCGAGCGGCCGGAGGAGGTCACCGACATGGATCGCTCGGTGGAGGCCGAGGTGGTCCACAGCACCTTCGATGAGCCCCCGGAGAACCACATCAAGGTGGCGGAGCTCGCCCTGGAGCGGGCCAAGCGGATGGTGGAAGGGGGAAAGCATGTGGTCATCCTCCTGGATTCCATCACCCGGCTCACCCGGGCGTATAACCTGGTGGTGGAACCCAGCGGCCGCACCTGGACCGGCGGTCTGGATCCCGCGGCCCTGTATCCGCCCAAGCGCTTCTTCGGGGCGGCCCGGAACATCGAGAATGGCGGCTCGCTGACCATCCTGGCCACCTGTCTGATTGATACAGGGAGCCGGATGGATGATGTGATCTATGAGGAGTTCAAGGGGACCGGCAACTGGGAGCTGCATCTCTCCCGGAAGCTGGCCGAACGCCGGATCTTCCCGGCGATCGACATCGAACGCTCGGGGACGCGGCGGGAGGAGCTCCTGCTGGATCCGGATACGCTGGAGAAGGTGTGGCTGATGCGGCGGATGATCGCCCGGATGATGACCCCGCCGCCCGATGGAGGCGGCTACGACCTGACCCAGGTGATGGAGTCCCTCCTCAACGCCCTGGCGAAAACCCGCAACAACGCGGAGTTCCTCGCCCGCATCAAGAAGGGAGACTGGAGCTGAGCGTGTCTGGACGGGAGGGCAACGCCCCGGGCGTTGCCCTCCCCCAGGGGCCTCGGAACCAGCCCTCCTTAATACGAAATACGCCAACCGCCGATCGTTGAGCGGAGCCTCCCCGTTCCCCGTAGGGCAACGGCTTGCAGTTGCCTTACGCTCCTCCAGGTGCGGCTGTCGTATCAGGACGGCAGCCTCTCCACGATGGTGGCCTCCCCCTGACCCACGCCCACGCAGAGGGCAGCCAATCCGTAGCGCGCCTTCCGCCGGCGCATCTCGTAAAGCAGGGTGGTGAGGATGCGGGCCCCGCTGCAACCCAGGGGATGCCCCAGGGCGATGGCCCCCCCGTTGACGTTCACCTTGTTGAGATCCAGCCCTAGCAGCTTGATGCAGGCCAGGGTCTGGATGGCGAAGGCCTCGTTGATCTCCACCAGGTCGATCTGATCCAGAGTCAGCCCGGCCCGCTCCAGGACCCTGCGGGTGGCCGGGACCGGACCGTAGCCCATCACCCGCGGGTTCACCCCCACGGCGGCGGAGGCCACCCATCGGGCCATAGGCTGCAGGCCCAGCGCCCGCGCCTTTTCGGCGCTCATCAGGAGCAACGCCGCGGCTCCATCGCTCAGCCCCGAGGCGTTCCCCGCGGTCACCGTCCCCCCTTTCCGGAACACCGGGGGCAGCCGGGAGAGACGCTCCAGATCCGTATCCAGAACGATCTCCCCGTTCTCCACCCGGTAGCGCGGCCCTTCGTCGGTGTCGATGACCAGCGGGGGCTGACCCGGCCGTTCAATGACCACGGGGACGATCTCCTCCCTGAATTTCCCGGAGCGAATGGCTTCCACCGCGCGCTGATGGGAGAGGAGGGCGAAGCGGTCCTGCTCCTCGCGGGTGATCTCGGGGTGCTCCGCCGCGATGTTCTCCGCCGTCTCCCCCATGGATTCCAGGGGGAACATGGCCTCCATCCGCGGGTTCGGGAACCGCCATCCCAGCGCCGTATCGTAGACCGTGAAGTTGCCCCGGGGGAATGGGACCGCCGCCTTGGGCATGACCCAGGGCGCTCGGGTCATGCTCTCCACCCCTCCCGCCACGATCACATCCGCCTCGCCGCACCGGATGGTCCGCGCGGCCAGGTTCACGGCGGTCAGCCCGGAGGCGCAAAGGCGGTTCACCGTCACTCCGGCGACGTGCTCCGGGAAGCCCGCCAGCAACAGGGCCATCCGGGCGACATTCCGGTTGTCCTCCCCGGCCTGGTTGGCGCAGCCCATATAGACTTCGTCCACCATCCCCGGGTCGATGCCGGCGCGGCGCACCACCTCGCGGATGACCAGCGCGGCCAGATCATCGGGACGCACGTCTTTTAAGATCCCTCCGTATTTGCCTATGGGGGTGCGCACGGCGGCAACGATCACCACCTCCCGCATGGATCCCTCCCGTTAGGAGTTTTTGTGGTCATCGATCGATCCCGCCATGCCCATCGGAGGGGAAGGGAGCGCCCCGGCTCCGGGCTATTGAAGCCGGTTGATGTTGATCCATATCGAGCCCCCCATGATTCGGGCCGGGTAAGTGGGGAGCGGGGAAGCGCATGGGCCGGCCAGAAGGCGACCGTCTGCCGTGAAACGACATCCGGCGCACTCGGCCACCAGCTCCAGGCCTTCGATCTTCAGCAGGCAGGAAACGCCGGGCGGCTGCATGGGGAACGCCCGGATCTGCTCTCCGGTACGCACCAGGATCAGGGGATAAATCCGGCCGCTTCGGTCCGACAGGGTGATGGGGAAGGGAACCCCTTCGCTCAGGCGATCCGGCGGCACGCCGGTGTCCAGCCATCGGGGGGTCCAGGGGGCTCCGAAGATCGCCAGCCCGAAGATCATACAGAGGCCCAGCCCCAGCAGGCTTCCAAAAAGGGCGAGGAACACTTTTCCTTTTCGACCGGCCTGGGAGGGCAAACCTTCCTCCTCAACCGGAAAAGGAACACCCTCGCTTCGACCATCCCCTGCCCATGTCATCGTCGAGCTCCACTGCCCCTCTGGACGGTCAGCCGTTCGGGTTCGCGGATAAAAGACGCGGGGAGGAGAAGATCCCCCCCGCGCCGATTCCTCCGGATGAATTCCGGCCGCTCACGCGCGCCCTTCCACTTCCAGAACCTGCACGCCCCGGTAAGTCCCGCAATATGGGCAGACGTGATGGGGGAGGATCCGGTTCTTGCAGCGGGGGCATGGCACCAGATTCGGGCGCTGCAGCGCATCATGCGCCCGGCGCATCCCCCGTCGCGTCCGGGTCACCCGGCGCTTCGGCAATGCACCCATCGAAGATCACCTCCTCCGGAGATGCTGGGGGGTTCGGTTACACCCATAATGGTAAATCAGGGCGGAAAGAACTGCAATCTCCTTCGGCCCACTGGACGGGCTCCCGAACGGCCGGGTGGGCGGAAGGCCGCTATACGGTTACGGAGAAACCGCCGCAACGTGTTCAACCGTTCTGTGACTCCTCGTCTTTCACCCCACAGGGTGAAACCCATGACCGGCCACTTCCTGCTTCCTCGACCCGTGGCTCGTGGAGTGCGGCGCCCGGGCGCCGCACTCCAGGCCGTTCTGCCGCCAGAGGGATCTGGGGCACCCCAGCCGGCCTTCGACCGGCTGGGGACCCCGCGACCGGCGTCCCTTCCCGGGGAACTCCCGGTCGGGCCGTTGAGGGCGGCCAACCCATAAAGCCGCAGGTGGATGGCGGCGTGGAGATCCCGATCCATCTCCAGCCCGCAGCCCTTACAGATTACAGAAGAATATGGCTACGACACCCAGGACCGGATGTCAACGTGACCACCCGTTACGAATACGACCCCCGTGGGAACCTTATCCGGAGGATCAGCCCTCGGGGCTTTGCCACCCGCTACGCCTATGACGCGGCGAACCCTCTCATCGCCGTCACCGACGCCCTCTCCCGGACCACCGCCTACGCCTATGACCTGGACAACCACCTCATCGCGGTGATGGACGCGGCGGGGAAGGTCACCCGCTACGAGTATGACCTCCTGGGCTGGCGCACCGCTGAGATCCGCAACTTCCGGGAAGGCGAGCCGCCTTCGTCCGACGTCAACGTCACCACCTGCTATGCGTATGATCCGGTCGGTGACCTCGTGAAGGTCACCGATCCCAACGGCATCGCCATCTGCTACGAATACGACGTCCTGAACCGTCGGACGGCGGAGATCCGCAACTGCCGCCCGGGCGAACCCCCGGGCCCCGACGTCAACGTCGTTGCTCGCTACGAATACGACCGGGTGGGCAACCTGGTGAGACGCACCGACCCCAACGGCCACGCCACCCGCCTGGTCGATGACGGCCTGAACCGCCTGGTGGCCCGCACCGACCCGGAGGGGCACACGATCACCTTCGCCTACGACCGGGTGGGGAACCTCATCCGGCGGGTGGACGCCCGGGGTGATCCCACCACCTGGGCGTATGACGCCCTCAACCGGCCCATCCCCGTCACCGATGCCCTCTCCGGCACCACCGTCTACCGATAGGACCCGGTGGGGAACCTCCTGGCTCTGACCGACCCCAACGGCCCCGCCACGGCCTGTGCTTAGGACGGCCTCTACCGCCGGGTGACCATCACCGACCCTGAAGGCTACGTCACCTGTTACGAATACGACCCAGGCGGCAACCGCGTGGCGGTGGTGGATGCCAATGGGAACCGCACCGCCTTCACTACGATCCCCTGGACCGGCTGGAGGCGGTCACCAACGCCGAGGGCGAGACCACCTGCTATCGCTACGACCCGGTGGGCAACCAGACCGACCTCATCGAGCCCGACGGCGTCGTCCCCCACTACGAATACGACGGGGTCTACCGCCTGGCGGCCGTCATCCTGAACCATCGCCCCGGCGAGCCTGCCGACCATCAGACCAACGGGGCCTATCGCTACGAATACGATCCCGGCGGCCGTTGGGTGCGGGTGCGCCTTCTGCCGAATGCGGCTTCGGCGGCCCGTTCCCTCACCTACACCGACGACGCCCTGGGCCGCCTCATCGCCGAGAGCGACCCGCTGGGGAACACCGATCGCTACGCCTATGATCCGGCCGGCAACCGCATCCGCCGCGCCGACCCCAACGGCCATGTTACGGTCTACACCTACAACGCCGACAACCTCCTGATCCGCATCGCCTACGACGACGGAACCGCCGTGGCCTTCGCTGACGACGAGAACCACAACCGGACGGGGATGACCGACACCCTGGGGGTGAGCCGGTGGGTATACGATCCCCTGAACCGGGCCGTGGCGGTCACCGACAGCCTGGGGCGGGCGCTGGGCTACGCCGCTGATGCGGTGGGCAACCGGATTGCCATCACCTACCCAGTCACGGGGACGGTGACCTATGCCTACGACGCCAACCACCGGCTGCGGGGCGTCACCGACCCCTACGGGCACACCCCCCGCTACGAGCGGGACGGGGTGGGCTCAACCCCAACGGCACCGTCACGGAAGCCGTATAGGACCGGGCGAACCGTCTGGTGGGCCTGACCACCCGTCGTCTGGACGGCACGGTCATCGCCGCCTTCGCCTACGAGGTGGACGCGGTGGGCCTGTGGACGGGGATGACCGCCACCTACGGCTGGCGCAACCCGCTGGTGGTGGTGGAGCGCTACACCTACGACCCCCTGCGCCGCCTCACCGGTGTTACGGACAGCGAGGGCTTCCGGGAGACCTACGGTCGTCTCATTCCCGCTCAGGGCGACTTCACCGACCTGCACAACCCTTACACCTTTCTGGGGAAGGAATGGGACGAGGGCCTGGGCCTGTATGAATTCGGCGTTCGCCTTTATGATCCCTGGGCGGGGGTGTGGCTGACGCGGGAGCCGTTGCCGGGGGATGTGTGGCGGCCGCGGACGTGGCACCGCTACGCCTATGCGTTCGCCAGCCCCATCAGTTACGATGACCCGTATGGGATGCAGACCTGTGGGTTCAACATCCTCACCGGAGAGCAGGAGTGCTTCGGTGAGACAACGGGGATGGGGTGGACGCCCACTTTCGCGTGGACCCCCTGTCATCCTCCGTTCCGGCAGCCCCACCCCCTGCGGGCGCCTGGATGTGTCTCCTCAGCCCGGCCGATCTCTTCTCGCTGGCCTATGGGGGCTACCAGGCCTGGCGGGCCGGGCGGATGCTTCGAGGTGGGCTGAGGTTTGTTCCGGGGAGCGCCTATCCGGGCCCGATCATCGTATACGGCTCCCGGGAAGCCTGTGAGGCGGTGGGGCTTTCTCCCTTTCTTACCCATGCTCGCTGGACCCATCCGGCGCTGATCCGATTTCAGAAAACTGGAAAGCCCTGTTCTTCCTGAGCAGCCTGTTGACAGGGTTCGCTGGGTCGGCTAAAATACGCGGTGTCTTTTTCCCCGGGCGCTGGGTTCATCCCCCAGCTGGGGGATCCTCCCAGGGGAAGTGCTCCATCCGGCGTCACGCGATGAGTTCCCCCTGGGGTTGTAAAAGCTTGCCCAAAGCACGTTCTCCCCTCCCGTGGCTTTTGGACGAGGGGATAAGTATGTTTTCCCGATCGGAGCGCTATGGCACAAGCCCGGTGAACCCTAAGCGAGAGGGATGAGAAGTATGCCCACGATCAACCAGCTGGTCCGCAAGGGCCGCAAGCCGAAAGTTCGGAAAAGCAAGTCCCCTGCCCTGCATTGGGTGTATAACTCCCTGACCGGGGAGCGTTACTGGGATCCGAAGGGGGCTCCACAGCGCCGTGGGGTCTGTGTGGTGGTGCGCACCATGACGCCCAAGAAGCCCAACTCGGCGCTGCGGAAGATCGCCCGGGTTCGCCTCACCAGCGGGGTGGAGGTCACCGCTTACATCCCCGGCGAGGGCCATAATCTCCAGGAGCACTCGGTGGTTCTGGTGCGCGGGGGGCGTGTGAAGGATCTACCGGGGGTGCGCTATCACATCATCCGGGGCGCCCTGGATGCGGCGGGCGTGGAGAAGCGACGCCAGGGGCGCTCGAAATACGGCGCCAAGCGGCCTAAGGAGCAGAAGGGCCGGTGACGTCTTCTCCCCGATGAGTGGATCTGCGGAGGGGAGCCCGGGAGGGGCTCCCCTCCGCTTTATCCGGCTCGGAGACGTGGCAGGGCTTTCGGAGCCTGCGGCTTCATGGTCCGAAGTTGCCGTAACTCCTGGGGGGTCAGGGGACGCCACTGGCCGGGCCTGAGACGACCCAGTGTCACCGGTCCGATGCGGATGCGGATCAGGCGCCGCACCGGATGGCCCAGTCGGGCCGCGATCCGCCGGATCTGGCGCTTTTTCCCTTCCCGCATCTCCACGAGCAACCACGTTTGACCCCCCTCGTAGCGGATGACCTGCACCTTCGCCGGCCGGGTCCTCTGCCCCTCCAGGAAGATGCCCCGTCGCCAGCGCTCCAGGGTTTCGGAATCCGGGTGCCCCTCTACCAGGACCTGATAAACTTTCGGGTGCTCATAGCGGGGATGGGTTAATCGGTGGGCCAGATCCCCATCGTTGATGAGCAGGACCAGCCCCTCGCTCCGCGCATCCAGGCGTCCGACGACATAGAGCGGTTTCACCGGTGGGACCAGATCATAAACGCTGGGCCTCCCGGAGCCCGGCATCGGATCCGAGAGCACGCCCCGGGGCTTATAAAGCGCAAAGCCTGTGAGAGGCGGGATCCAGATGCGGCGGCCATCTACCCGGATCTCGTCCCGCTCCGGATCCGCGCTCATCCCGAGATGGGCGAGGGCCCTGTTCACGGTCACCCTTCCCTGCCGGATCAGCTCTTCACATTCCCGACGGGAGCCTAACCCCGCGCGCGCCAGGATCTTTTGAAGACGTTCGCGCATGCTTATCCCTGCATCCCCCAGGATGCGACAGGGCTTTATCGCGTTCAGGGAGAGGACGTGGTTTTCAGAAGGCTTAACTTCCACGCCAGCGTCTTCACGTCATCCGTGCCGCGGATCCGAATCCGCGGCCACACGAAACGGTTCTCCAGGCGCTCGTCCGCCCCGTAGGCCGTAGTGACCGCACCCCAGAAGGAATATCCTTCCAGAAACCGAAGCAGGTTCCTGTCATAGCGGGATGAGGGATAGGCGAAGAAACGCACCGGACGGCCCGTATGGGCCTCGATAGACTGTTTCCCGCCGATGATATGGTAGAAGAGAAAGGCGTTGTCCCTCCCGCTCAGCGGGACATGCTCTCGCCCATGGAGCTGGATATCCATTCCCGCTTCGCTCATCTGCCGGATCTGTTCCCAGGACAGATAGCGGGGATCTCCCTCATCGGCCCGACCGGTCAGAACAAAGAACGTTCCATGGAAACCATAGCGCAGAAGCCTGGGGAACGCTTCCTCATAGGCATCCCGGTAGCCATCATCGAAAGTCAGCACCACCGGTTGGGGCGGAAGTGGGCGCCCCTGCGTTAAATAGAAGATCAGATCGCTGAGGGACACTGTTTCATAACCCGCTTGGCGCAGATATTGAAGGTGGGCTTCGAACATGGAGGGCCGCACGGAGAGATCCAGCCGGAAGCGATCGGCTCCGGCCGGAGGATCCGAGATGTAGTGATACATCAGAATGGGCACGCGGAGAGCCCGCGCCTGACCATCGGCATGCGGCAGGGGCTCTTGAAAGAACGGATAGGGCGCCGGAGTAGGCGACCTGGCCGGCGATGGCTCAACGATCGAGGTTCGGGGAGGCGCTGGGGAGCGCCTCAGAGATGCGGTTGTGGAAAGCAGATCGGCCGAGAGGGGAGCTTGGGCGTAGATGGAAAGCAACCCGCGAGCGGCCCCTGCCGGGGCATCGCTCGCATGGCTCAGGATCCGCATGGTCAGGGCGATTAGCCCGCCGAGAATGATCACCCACAGGATCGGGGATATGAACCGCCGTCGCGTTCGCTGCCACTGGGGACCCGTTATCTTTCCCATCGTGAACCTGGATTGGGGCGGGATCGATCAGCGGAGAGTGAAAAATCCTCTGGGCGCCGCTTGTCGATCCCACGGGAATCCTGCACGAGCCCATGGGGCTGCAGGAAGAAACCGCGGCTTATCCTTACCGAATGGGCCAGCAGCCCCAGGGTCCTCCACGAAACCTGCGCACCCCGGGGAAGGCCCAGGATGCGGGGATGGGGAAGTGCCCCCGAGGGGATTCGAACCCCTGATCTCCGCCTTGAAAGGGCGGCGTCCTAGGCCACTAGACGACGGGGGCATTCCAGGCTAATTATACCACACGATGCTGTGGCGGCTCCAGAAGGACGGAGGATTTTTCTGTATTCTCCCGAATTCCACCCTTCGGATCGGAATCCGGGAGACCCGGACAAACGGCCTCCCGATCCTCCGCGCTGGCCGCACGGTTATCGATCCACAGGTTCCATGGGGCGGACACCCTCGATGCCCCGGCGCAGCTCCCATGGATAAATGATGTAGGCATCCGTCACTGCGGCATAGTAAGTTGGGCCGTGGCGGAAGAGCGATTCTCGGGGCTTGTAATGGAGCACTGCGGTTTCCGGATAACCCCCGGCTGCCTCCACCCGGCTTCGAACGGTGTTGATGGTGCGCCCGCTGGCCCAGACATCGTCCACGACCAGCACCCGACGGCCGCGCAGCAGTTCATCCTCAGGGAACTGAAGGAACGTGGGCCAGGTGAAGAGCTTGACCCGACTTAAGTCCTGAGCGTCCGGAAAACGAACAGCGGCCGTCAGGATGTATTTGATATCCAGGGCCTCTGCGATCATTCCCCCGGGCACGATTCCCCCTCGGGTGATCATGAGCAGGGCATCAAAAGGCCCTCGAAGTTGAGGCAACAGATGATCCATTAAGGCTTCCACATCTCCCCATGAAAGGATTTCTCGCCGCATAGTTGCCACCTCTCCACCTTTGAGGGGATGAAGGACAAAGCGGGCACTTCCAGGCCATGCTCCGATCCGCAAAGGCGATGCATTGCGGAAGAACTTTTCCCTATTTTATTCCTTTGGGGGTGGGAGCGGAGAGGGCTTATCCCCTTTACGGGAAGATCGCCCGCGAGGACATGGGGGTCGGGCCGGCCCGAGGAGTCAGCAGGCCCGACCCGGGGGAAAGAGGGATCATCCGGCATCCCGGAGGGAAGCCGAAGGGCGCCCGTTCGGCGGTCACGGGGTTCCGCGCCGCGCCTTCTGGAGCAGCGCGGTGGTGAAGACCCGATCGATCTCGACGGGTTTGGTGATGGCATGGTAGCGCCGCAGGACCTCATATAGCGCTTCCCACTGTTCTCGGGTTTGCCATCCGATGCCATGGGCTCGGGTGACTTCCGATTCGGCATCCTTCAGCTCGGTCTCCAGCATGAACCGCATGTGCCCTCGATCCGCCTGCGGCGCGTATTTCAGAACGATGTCCACCGCTTCCTCCGGGTTCATCCGCGCGTCCTCGATCCCCTTTATGGCCGCCCGCAGGAAGCGGACCAGGAGATCCGGATCCCGCTGGATCTGCTCTTCGCTGGTGACATACGTGAGC
This sequence comes from Thermoflexus sp., assembly GCF_034432235.1. Classification (NCBI taxonomy): domain Bacteria; kingdom Bacillati; phylum Chloroflexota; class Thermoflexia; order Thermoflexales; family Thermoflexaceae; genus Thermoflexus; species Thermoflexus sp. Next base: position 123,788 of record NZ_DAOUCJ010000111.1, read on the forward strand.
CCCAGGGTGGGCACCCCATAGTCGGCGGCGTCCCAGATCACCAGCTCATAGCCCATCTGCCGCAGCAGATAGGGCTCGTTGGATTTGAAGAGCGGATACACATCCACCAGCCCCTGAACCAGCACCCGGGGATCGAAGCCGACGTTCACCAGCTCCACCCGGCTTCGATCCACCCCCGCCGCCTCCATGATGGCGAAGAGATCCGGCGGCGGCGTCCCTTTATACCCTACCTTCTTCCCCTCCCAATCCTTCGGCGTTCGCATCCCGGAGGATCTCAGGGCGGCGAAGGCCTGTTGCCCTCGCTGGCCAATGAGGGCGATTGAGACTAAGGGAAGGCCCGGATCGGCCCGCCGCTGGAGCAACACCGCGGCGTCCTGCGTGGTCACCTGGATGGCGCCAGCCATCAGAAGCTGGAGATGCTCCCCGCGCCCGGTGGAGTGCTGAATCTCCACATCCAGCCCTTCGGAGAGAAAATATCCTTTCTCTTTGGCGATGTAGACGCCCACAAAGGGAAGATTGGCCTGGGGCTTGTAGCCGGCCATGAAGACCATATGGCGGAGCGCCACGGTGGGCGTGGCCACCGGTGTCGGCGTGGTGCAGCCCGCGATCCCCATCACCAGACCTGCGACGAGCACGAAGCAGATTATCCGGACCATTCGGAGCATCGCCATGCCTCCTCCTTGTTGAGAATTGAGATCATCAAGCTGACGTTGCGGGGCTCTGATCGGACACCCTCCTGGCGAAAGCGTGTGCCCTGGCTTATGCGCGCCACCAGGCCACACGCCGTTCCCCCCAGGCGGCGAGGCCATACCCGGTCAAACTCATGGCCGCAAGAAGGAACGCCCCTGCGAACAGACGGGGCATATCCAGGTTGGTCTGCGCCAGCCACATCGCCCGCCCCAACCCGCCCGAGGCCCCTGCCCACTCCGCCACCACGGCTCCGATGAAGGCCAGAGGGACGGCGGTCTTCAACGCCGTGAAGGTATATGGCCATGCCGAGGGCCATCGCAGATGTCGGAGGATCTCCCAGTCCGAGGCATTCCATGCCCGCATGAGCTCCAGAGCGGCTGGATCGACCGCCTGCAGTCCTGTCATCCAGGACACCAGCGCCGGGTAGAAGGTGAGCAGCGCGGTCATCAGAACCTTGGGGATCGGGCCGAAGCCGAACCAGAGGGTGAGAATGGGCGCGATGGCCACCAGGGGGATCGCCTTGAGCAGGAGCACGAGGGGCATCACCGCCCGCTCCAGAGGGGGATAGAAGGTGGCCGCCACCGCCAGCCCCAGCGCGATCCCCATCCCCAGAGCCAGCCCGGCCATCGCTTCCCACAAGGTCGCCATGGCGGCTTGAAGATAAATCGCCCGCTCGCTCCAGAGCACCGCGAAGATCCGGGAAGGCGGCGGGACCAGATAGATCGGCACCCGGAGGATCCGAACGGTGAGCTCCCACGCGAGCAACGCTGCCGGCGGCGTGAAGGGCAGCGCGATCCGAAGCCAGCGCCGCGCCGGCTGGGCCGTTCGAAGGATAAGGTGGGCGGAGGCTTGCAGAAAGGCACGGGAGCTCATCGGACGCCTCCGGCGAGGGCCTGACGGATCCGCTGCGCCCATTCGCCGATCCGCCGCTCATCCTGCCGCGGCCGGGGATCCGGGATGGAAAAGCGGGCCCGGATCCGGGCGGGGCGCCCGGCAAGGACAACCACCTCATCCGCCAGCCGGGCGGCCTCATACAGGTCGTGGGTGACCCACAGGACCGTCGCCCGGAACCGCTGCCAGAGCCGCTCGACTTCCTCTAAGAGCTGCTCGCGGGTCAGGGCGTCCAGGGCCGCGAACGGCTCGTCCATCAACCACACCCGCGGGCCCGGGGCCAGGGTCCGGGCCAGGGCCACGCGCTGCTGCATCCCGCCGGAGAGCATATGGGGATAGGCCCGCTCGAACCCGTTCAGGCCAACCAGTTCGATCAGCTCCTGGATGGTGAGGGCCGGTCGGAGCGATCGGCCGTTGACCTCCAGGGCGAGCCGGATGTTGCCTTCCACCGTGCGCCATGGAAGGAGCGCCGGCCCCTGTCCCATCCAGCCGATCCATCGGGCCGCGCGCGCCTCCTCCGGGGAGAAGGCGCCCAGACGCACCTGACCGGCGGTGGGGCGCAGGAGGCCGGCGACGATCCGGAGCAGGGTGGACTTTCCGCACCCGCTGGGCCCCACGATGACGGTGAAGGAGCCAGGGGGGATCTCCAGGTTCAGATCCTCAAAGACCACCCACTGCCCCTGGGGGGTGGGGAATCCCTGATGCACATGCCGAATTCGAATCTCCAGCATCCGGAGCGCTCCATGGCGGATCTTCTGGATTCCCTGAAAGGACCTGCGCGCGATAGTGCCTGCCGTCGCCCTTACGAAGCCATCAACCCGCGCCGTCCCTCCATGCGCTCTGGAAGGATCTGGAAGGTGTCCAGGCCATGACGAAGGGGTGGCCAGTCCACGCCATACCGATGGGTGAGGCGGGTGATCAATCCCTCGGACCCTTCCGGGAAGGGGGCGGGGAGGGCTTCTCCTTCCACCCGAACGCGCCGCAGGGGGGGCCACGGCTCATCGATCAGCAGGGTGATCCGTGGGCGGGCCCGCACATATGCGGGCCAGCGGGAGCCCGGGAAGGCGGCAATCCAGATGGCGGGCCGCTCCCATACATACCAGACCGGAACGGCATAAGGGCGCCCGTCGGTCCGCAGACCGATCAATCGCGCCACCCATGGCCCTTCCAGGAAAGCGGCGATCTCCGGCGGGCGAAGCGGACGCAACGGGAGCTCCGGCGGCTCGACGGCGTAGGGCTGGTAGACCGGCGCGCCCAGGCGGAAGGAGAGACGGGCGGCCGCAGCCCGTAGCTTTTCCAGGAGGGCATGGCTTGCCCGGGCGGCGGGCAGGCGCACGGCCAGGGCCGCGGCGGGCCGATACCCATCCGGACAGATCGGCGCGGCGATCTCCAACAGCGATCCCACCGCGCGGCGGGCGATCCCCTTCCGGCGGATCCGTTCCCAGCGCCGGCCGGTCTCGCGATCCGCCAGGAACACCCAGCCGGCCGCGCTTTCGGAGAGCGGAAACTGTTCCCCCACCTCCCAGCGGCCGATCAACGGGTAGCGCCCCAGGATGGCTTCCATCACCACGCCTTCATCCCCGACGGGGCGCACCAGGGCAATGCTCTCGGGAAATCCCTGGGCCTCCGCCCGGAACAGCTCCCGCAACATCCGCTCCGGGTGCGCTCGGGCGGCGAGAGTCCACCAGCGCGGGCCCAGGCGGTAGCGCCCCCGGGGGCCGCTCTGCTCCAGATACCCGCGGGCCTTCAACGTGTTGAGCAGCGCGAAGGTCCCGGTGCGGGAGAGGCCCAGGTGTTCCATCAAATCCGAGGGGGAAGCCCCCTCCGGCCGCTCCGCGATCCATTCCAGGATCTGGAGCGCGCGCTCCAGGGCGGGCACGCGATGAATATACGCCACGGCAGGCCTCTCCTGTCGAACTATGGTTTATTATACGCAATATAAGTTTGCTATACAAGACTTAAGGAAGGAGCAAGAGGAGAGCGTTGCGGCCGTCTGGGGATCGGGTCTCTGGCCTCGGGATGGTCGTGAGGCTTCTCGCTCGGGAACGGGCCTGTTCTACCGGCAGCGCTGGAAATTCCTCAGGTGCTCTTCCTGGGTGTGGGCGAACCAGTGGCTGCCGTCCTTCTTCACACAGTCGGCCATGAAGTAAAAATAATCCGTCTCCGCCGGGTTCAGCACCGCTTCGATGGAGGCCAGGCCGGGGCTGGCGATGGGCCCCGGCGGCAGCCCGGGATAGCGATAGGTGTTATAAGGGGAATCCACTTGTAGATCCTCCAGGGTGAGCGGGCTCTTCCACCAGGTTTTCTGGTCCGGCTGGTAGCCCAGCGCATATTGCACCGTCGGGTCCGCATCCAGTTTCATCCCGGCCGATAGACGGTTCAGGTAAACGCTGGCGATCAGCGGGCGTTCCTCCGGGAGCACGGCCTCCCGTTCCACGATCGAAGCCAGGGTAATCACCTGATGCAGGGAAAGCCCCCGCGCCCGGGCGGCGGCGATCTTCTCCGGCGTGACTTTCCGGCCGAAGTTCTCCAGCATGCGCCGGATCATCGCCTCCGCCGTCGCATCCCGGGCCAGCCGGTAGGTGTCCGGGAAGAGATAGCCCTCCAGCGTCGCGCCGGGCGGCAGGTCCGCCAGGAAGGGGAACTCCGCACGCCAGCGGAGACCATCCCGGGCAGCCTCCAGGATGGACTGGGCGGATAGATGCGTCTGGGCGGCGATGGCTTCCGCCACCTCCTCCAGGCGCAGGCCCTCCCGGATGCGCACTGTCCATTCCGCCTTGCGGCCCGAGCGAAGGGCTTCGGCGATCTGGGGGATGGTCATGGTTTTGTTCAACGTGTATTCCCCCGCCTCGATCTCCCGGTCCAGCCCCTGGTAGCGCACATAGGCCCGGAACAGGAGGGCATCGCGGATCAGGCCGGCCTTCTGGAGCGCCTCGGCCACCTCCATCACGGACTGGCCGGGGCGAATCCCAAAGGTCACCGGAGTGGGATCGACGCCCGCTGGCTGCTGCAGATCGCCCTGTCGAAACAGGAGATACAGCCCCAGCCCCCAATCCACGGGGGATCCCCGGAGGGCGGGGCCGGAGGGCGAAGCATTTCGGTTCAGGCGAGGGAGCAGTGCTGCGCCGGTGGCCCCGCAGAAGAAGACAACGGCGCCGATAGCCACCAGCCAGCGCCAGGCGGAGCGGCGAGGATGTTTTCGGGACATGGATGGATCCCCCAATAAGGGATTACGCCGTCGACCTCCTCCGAAGAGCCTCGGAAGCCCGGCCGGCTCAGCCTCCAGGAGTTCCGTCTTTTCCCTTCCGGTGACTCAGCGGATCCGTTGCGCCTCCAGGTAATCCTGAAGGATCACAGCGGCGGCCTCCGCATCGATGGGTTCGCGGCGACGTTGCCCGCGCATGGCGCGGTAAGCTTCCGCCGTGACTGTGGAGAGCCGCTCATCCCACAGGACGATGGGGACGGGGAGGCTTCGCGCCAGGGCTTCCACTTCCCGGCGGACCCAGCGGGCCTGGGGGCCCTCCTCGCCGGAAAGGCTGCGCGGGAAGCCCACCACGATCCGCTCCACTTCGTGGTCCGCGATGAGGCGAAGGAGCGCCTGGATCACGGCTTTTCGGGAAGTTCGGGTCAGGATCATCAGCGGGCGGGCGATCGTGTGGGTCGGATCGCTGATGGCCACGCCGATGCGTTTCTCCCCCAGATCCAGCGCCATCACCCGGCCCATCAGATGGACTCCAGGGGAAGGGGGGGTTGGGCGGCCTCGCCGGGGTAGGGCAGGCCCAGGTGTTCATAGGCGCGGCGGGTGAGCACCCGGCCGCGCGGCGTGCGGTCGAGGAAGCCCAGCTGCAGCAGGTAAGGTTCCACCACATCCATGATCGTATCCGGCTCCTCGGAGAGGGCCGCGGCCAGCGTCTCCAGCCCCACCGGCCCGCCGCCGAATTTCTCGGCGAGGGTGCGGATCAGCCGCCGGTCCAGCTCGTCCAGCCCCATGGGATCCACGTCCATCAGCTGGAGCGCCTCGGCGGCTACGGCGGCGGTGATCACCCCGTCGGCGCGGACCTGGGCGTAATCCCGGACGCGGCGGAGCAGGCGAACGGCCACGCGGGGCGTGCCCCGGGCCCGACGGGCGATCTCCCGCACGCCTTCCGCTTCGATCTCCACCCCGAGCACCTGGGCGGCGCGGCGGACAATGGCTTCCATCGCCTCCAGGTCATAGAAATCCAGGCGGAAAATGGCGCCGAAGCGGGCGCGGAGGGGAGCCGTGAGAAGGGCCAGGCGGGTGGTGGCGCCGATCACCGTGAACCGGGGAAGGCTCAGGCGGATGCTGCGGGCGGCGGGCCCTTTCCCGATGACGATATCCAGGGCGAAGTCCTCCATCGCCGGGTAGAGGACCTCCTCCACCGTGCGGGGGAGGCGGTGGATCTCATCGATGAACAGGATCTCGCCGGCCCGCAGGTTGGTGAGGATGGCCGCCAGATCCCCCGCCCGCTCGATGGCAGGGCCGGAGGTGATCCGGATAGGCACCCCCATCTCGTTGGCGATGACGATGGCCAGGGTGGTCTTGCCCAGGCCAGGAGGACCGTAGAAGAGCAGATGATCCAGGGGCTCCCCGCGGGCTCGCGCCGCCTCGATCAGGATCCGCAGGTTTTCCTTCACCCGATCCTGGCCGATGAACTCCTCCAGCCGTTGGGGCCGGAGAGCCATCTCGATCGCCTGTTCCTCCGATCGCCCGTAGGGGGAGATGGGGCGCTCCGGCCTCCCAGGCTCGGCGGATGGATTTCCAGAGGGTTGTCCTTCCAGCGAATCTTTCCGACGCTTCAATCGGCCACTCCCACTCCGCAATCTATATCGATTATACTTCCTTTAACGAAGCCGTCCCCATGAAGAACCGTTCCGGCCCGCCGTTGGGGGGTATGATCGGGATGTCCGTTCGCCGTCGCGGGTTCTGGGGTTCCATCACGCCTGGGCACCTGCTGGCCCTCACCGCGTTGGTGGGGATCTTCGTGTTCGTCAACACCCACCCTATCCGCCCCCACGATTTCTGGTGGCACCTCGCCGTCGGGCGGGAGATCCTTCAAACCGGTCGCATCCCCACGGTGGACACCTTCTCGTATACCCGGGCCGGCGCGCCGTATCCGTCCTATGCGATGTTCTGGCTGGCTGACGTGCTGATGTATGGGCTTTACGCCCTGGGCGGCCCGGCGCTGACCGTATTCGCTCACAGCCTGCTGATCACGTCCGCCTACGGGTTGATCCTGTGGGCGGCATGGGAGGCCAGCGGGCCGCGGGCTGCGGCCCTGGGGATCGTCGTGGCGGCCGCCCTGGGGCTCGACGACTGGAATGTGCGGCCCCAGGCCTTCGCCTTCCTGGCCGGCGCGCTGTTCCTCCGGGGGCTCGCCGGGCTGGAACGCTCTCCACGCTGGCTCTGGATCTTCCCCTTTGGGATGGCCCTCTGGGTCAACACCCACGGTTCCTTTCCCCTTGGGCTGTTGCTGGTCGGATTGACGCTGGTGGGGAAGGCGCTCGAGGGCGGGATCCCGGGGGGACGCGGGGTGTCGATGCGCCGTTTCCTTGTGGCCCTGGGGCTGACGGTTCTGGCCACCGGGCTGAACCCCCGGGGTTTCGGCGTGTATGCGTATTCGATCATGATGGCCCGTAACCCGGTGATCCGGGCCCTGGTCCCGGAGTGGGCCCCGCCGGGCTTGGACCGCCACGGGCTGCTGTTTTACGCCGCGGCGGCGCTGGTGGGGTTGCTGCTGGCGATCCCCCCGCGTCGCCTTTCGCCCCATCATCTCCTGATCGCCGGGGCGTTCGCCCTGCTGGGGCTCCAGACCTCCCGGGGGGTGGTGTGGTTCGGGATGGTGGCGGCGCCGATCCTCGCGGCGCGGATCCAGGCCCTCTGGCCGGAACGGCCGGGACGGACGGGGATCCCGGCCCTGAACGGATGGTTCCTGGGGCTGCTGAGCGGGATGGCCCTCGCGGCGCTTCCCTGGTTCAAAGCGTGGTGGCCGATGCCCGCTGCCAAGGCCGGTCTGATCTCGGCGGAAACGCCGGTCGCGGCGACGGCCTTCCTGCTTCAGCAACGACCGCCGGGGCCGGTGTTCCATGCCCTTTCGTTCGGCAGCTACCTGATCTGGGCGGCCCACCCCGATTATCCGGTGTTCGTGGACACCCGGCTGGAGCTTTATCCGATGGCGATCTGGGAGGATTACCTGGCGATCAGCGCGGCGGCGCCGGGCTGGGAGGAACGCCTGGCTCGCTACGGAGTGTGCCTGTTGATGTTGAGCCCGCAGGAGCAACCGGCCCTCGTGGAAGCGGTCGCGCGTTCGCCGCGCTGGAAGAGACTATATCAGGATGACGCAGCCTCCCTCTGGATCAGGAAGGAAGGCGCATGCGGTGGCTCATTCGGAATCCCGGACCCCTTAGAGGGTGTGCGAAAAACTCCCACGGGGGTTCTTCGGTTTCCCGCACGTTCCTGAAAGCCTTCAGAGGCAAAGGAGCGCGATGGGCTGGGATCCTGGGGAAGTGCTTCAGATGGCGGAAAGGATTCCATGGATACGGGATCTCCACCTCTATGAAGAGGTGGGTTCCACCAATGATATCGCCCGGGATCTGGGGGAAATGGGAGCCCCGGAGGGCGTGGTGGTGCTGGCCGATGCTCAGCGGGCCGGGCGAGGGCGGGCCGGGCGCTCCTGGTGGACTCCGCCCGGGATGGCGCTGGCCGTTTCGATCCTGGTGCGTCCCCGCCGCCCGCCCGAAGATTGGCCCCAGCTGACGATGATCGCCGGGCTGGCCGCTGTGGAAAGCATAGAGGCGATCGGCTGCCCGGCGGGCCTGAAATGGCCCAACGACATCATGATCCCTCCGGATCGAAATCGGGAGATCCCGGCGCCCGCCTGGCGGAAGGCTGGTGGGATCCTGGTGGAATCGGCCCCCCCCGCCTTCGCGGTGATCGGGATCGGGATAAATGTGAATGCTCCCCTCACAGCGGCGCCTCCCGAACTCGCCGGGACCATAGGCAGCATCTGCGAGACCATCGGGCATACGGTCCCCCGGCGGGCCGTGCTGGAAGGCCTGTTGCGGGCCTTCGTCCGCCTGTATGCCGAATGGAGCGAGGGGGCCAGTGTGCTGGAACGCTGGGCGGCTCGCCTGATCATGCTGGGCCGCCCGGTCCGGATCCACACTCCCGGGAAGGTCTGGGAGGGGGTTGCCGAATCCGTCGGCCCGGAGGGCGGACTCTGGTTGCGCCTGCCCGATGGACATCGGGAATATTTCCGGGCGGGGGATGTCTCTCTGCGCTGGTGATCGAGGACCGTGGCCTCCGTCGGTCACCTTTGCGGAATCCCACCGGACTGACTATAATGGGGGAAAGCCTTTTGCGGAGCAGGCGCAGCGCTCCGCGGTCCAACGATTCGAATCTGCCATCAGGGAGTAAGCTCCGTGATGAACGAAGAGATCCAGCAGGACCGCCCCGAAAGCGCCATGGCCGAGATGGGCGAATGGCTGGAGATGTCCCCTTCCTCCCTTCGGCGGGGGGATATCGTGCAGGGGACGATCGTTCGGATCACCCCGACGGAGATCCTGGTGGATATCGGAATGAAAGCGGAAGGGGTGATCACGGGCCGCGAGCTGGAACGGATGCCCAAAGAGATCCGGGAGGTCCTGCGGGAGGGAGACGTAATCCAGGTCCAGGTGGTGAACCCCGAGGATCGCAGCGGGAACATCCTGCTCTCCCTCCAGCGGGCGCTGATGGAGGAGGACTGGCAGCAAGCCCGGCGGATGATGGAGGAGGGGGAGATCCTGGAGCTCACGGTCAACGGTTATAACAAAGGTGGGCTGGTGGTGAGGGTGGGCCGCCTTCGCGGGTTCATCCCCGCTTCCCAGGTGGTTCCGCAGGAGGCGGGGGAGGAAAAACTGCCTGTGGAGCAGCGGCTGAAGCGCCGGGTGGGCCAGAAGATCCATGTCCGGATCATTGAGGTGAATCCGGAGGCCAACCGGTTGATCCTCTCGGAGCGGGCCGCACAGGAGGAGCTCCGGCGTCGTCAGAAGGAAGAGCTGCTCGCCCGCCTTGAGCCGGGGATGCGCGTGAAGGGGCGCGTGATCAGCCTGACGGACTTTGGGGCGTTCGTCGATCTGGGCGGCGCAGAGGGTCTGATCCATATCAGCGAGCTCTCCTGGCATCGGGTGAACCACCCCCGGGAGGTCCTCTCCGTCGGTCAGGAGGTGGAGGTAGAAGTGATCCGTGTGGATCGGGAGCGGAAACGGATCGCCCTGAGCCGTAAACGGGTGGAGCCGGACCCCTGGCAGCAGGCGGTGGCCCAACTTCGAGAAGGGCAGCTGGTCGAGGCCGTGATCACTCGGCTGACCAATTTCGGAGCCTTCGCAGCGCTGAAGGAGTTCCCGGGCGTGGAGGGCCTGATTCACATCTCTGAGCTGGCCGAGCATCGGGTGCATCATCCCAAAGAGGTGGTTCGAGAGGGGGAAGAGCGGGTGGTGCGTCTGATCCGGATCGATCGGGAGAACCGGCGGCTGGCCCTCAGCTTGCGCCGCGTGGCTTCCCCCGAATACGCGATGCTGGATTGGGAGATGGCTCAGGCCCGCCTGCAAGCGGAGGAAAGGGGGAGCGGGGAATCTCCCTAATCGCCCGGATCGCCGGTGGGAGGCTTGGGGAGGGGGTGAGCGGGGCGCCTGCAGCGCCCCGCTTTCTCTATCTCAACTCGAAGCATCGAGCTTGAGGATTCCACGCCGGTGGATGGGAATTGCGGCCCTTGAGGGGTGGTCATGGTGCGCCCCGTTGTCCCTCCGACAAACGGTCAACCATGGGATCCCTGAACTAACTGAAAAAGGGGCGACGTGTTATACTAACATCAGAGCCGGCTGC